>JAHEEO010000119.1 GCA_024640665.1 Rhodospirillales bacterium
GTCGAGCGATTTCATAAAAATATATAGTTTGCCCAGGACGCTGAGCAATCCGGCCAACATGGCTTCGTCAGCATTTAGCTTAGTAAAGTTCTTGGCGATGACATGGCTCAAGGCAGCTAGATCCACACTCTGTGTCCATATCTCTTTGAGTGCAACGCGCGCCTCTTCAGACAGGCCTTCATTGCGTTGCATCTGACGCAGCGCGAACGACACAGCGGAACTTTGAACGAGCTTGAAACCCATCTGAATAACCGCTTTGCGCACGTCGACGATCTCGTCGGCAGAAGCGCGCACGGCGGCCGAATTTGCAATCTTCAGTATCGATGCTGCCAAGGCAGGATCGGAGCTGATGATCCGGACGATTTCCGCGGCACGGGCATCTTGCGCTTGAAATGCCTGCTGAATCCGCACCACTGCATCCGGGAATGCTGGTAATTCAAGGTCATTGCGATTCAAGTCTTTGGCGAGTTGCTGAACGAAATCAGCCGCTATGTTTGAGGCGGTTGCAGACACCCGGTTTCTCCCGAGACTGGAAAGAGTTCCTATATGCATCGGCAGTTTCACCGCGAGCTTTAGCAATTTGGCGAGAATTACGGTGAGCGTGCACGCATCTCTTATACTGCTCAGCTGTTCATGCACATTCGGCGGGGGCTATGTACACACGAATTATTCGAGCACTGGTCGCGGCGTTAATTTGTCTGGCAGCGTGGCAGAGCGCCTTCAGTGCAGAACCAAACTATGCCGAAGATCGTTCCGAGATCGAGAATTTGCAGGCTAGGTATCTGTTTGCATTAGACTTTCGCGATCCAGATGCCTATGCGAGCACATTTACCGAGGACGGTGTGCTGGATTACGGTGCCGGCGAGATCAAAGGTCGGCGGGCGATTGCCGACATGGTGCGCGGCATGCGCCAGGCAGACGACGCAGCGATCGCCGCGGACAAATCCGGTTTGCGGCCAGCGATCGGGCGGCACAGCATGACCAATAACGAGCAAGTCGCCGATTGGGTGGCGAGCCGAGAGAATCCAGCTTGGTAGGCTCTAATTTCGCAAATGCCCGGGGTTGCCGTCGCAATGCAGCCTAACGTGATGCACCGTACTATCGGCATCATCGGGTCCGGCGATATGGGCAGTGGTGTGGCCATGGCTCTGGTGCGAGCGGGCTGCCGGGTTGTCACGGATCTCAGCGGACGGTCGGCGCATTCCAAAGCGCTGGCCAAGCGCGCCGGCAGCGAAGATCTGGGGTCCTTGCCGGCTGTACTCAGTGCGGCTGATCTCGTGTTTTCTATCGTGCCGCCGGCCGCTGCCGCTGCTGTGGCTGCATCTGTTGCCGCGCAGTGTCCCGCCGGCGTGACGTTTGCCGATTGCAATGCCATTGCCCCGGAGAATATGCGTCGGCTCGCCGGCGATTTCATCGACCGAAAGCGTGAGGTGGTCGACGTTGGTATCGTTGGGATGCCGCCACAGCGGGAGCAGCATCGAGGCACTCGGTTTTTTGTTTCTGGGCCCGCGCGGGCAAGGGTGCTGTCGCTGGAAGTGCCCGGCATTGAGTTGATTGATTTGGGCGCAACGCTCGGTCGCGCTTCAGCTATGAAGATGGCTTATGCCGCGCTCAATAAGGGCGTCGATGCGCTGCTCACGACGATTCTGCTGGCTGCTGGCCAGCTCGGTGTTCGCGACGTGCTGGTTCAGGAATTGGAGAACAGTCAGCCGCAAGTGCTGCAACGAATGCGCCGCCGCACCCCGTTTCTCGCGGCAACGGCCGAGCGCTACGTGCCGGAGATGCGCGAAATCGCGGCCACTTTTGATTCCGTGGGCGCATCGCCAGCCTTTCATGAAGGCGCTGGCTGGCTTTATGGCTTATTGGCAGAATCGAGCTTGGCGACTGAAACCCGCGATTCGTTGCCGGCAAAACGATCCCTCGATGAGGCGCTGGCGGCTTTCGACGCGGCGCTCGTCAAGCGATTGAACGCTTGATTCGCAAATCGCATGACTAAAGCCGACGAGTCAACCGCTCCTTACGCACGCTTGTCTCCGGACGTCGTGCTTGACGCAGTGGAGGAGCTTGGATTCGCCTGCAACGGGAGCGTGTTGGCGCTGAATAGTTACGAAAACCGTGTTTATCAGATCGGTGTCGACGATGGGTTTATCGTAGCCAAGTTCTACCGGCCGAATCGCTGGACGGACGCGGCCATCGCTGAAGAGCATGAGTTTTCGATGCAGCTCGCAGCAGCCGAGATTCCGGTCGTGGCGCCATTGGCAATCGGCGGCGCATCGCTGCATCTTCATGAGGGCTACCGTTACGCGGTTTTTCCCCGCCGCGGTGGCCGGTGGCCGGAGCTTGCGACTCACGACGAGCGCCTGTGGATGGGCCGATTTCTGGGCCGCATTCATGCGATTGGTGCCGTCAGTGATTTCGAGCATCGACCACGCCTGACCATTGGGCGCTTGGGCGATGAATCCGTCGATGTGCTGCTGGACAATGATTGGTTACCGGAGCATTTGCTGTCCAGCTATGAAGGTATTGTCGAAGACCTGCTCGATGCCGTAGAAAGTGCTTTCGACGCGGTGGGTGACTATCGCGAGATTCGAATTCACGGCGATTGCCATCCCGGAAATGTGCTGTGGACCGACGACGGTCCACATTTTGTCGACTTGGACGACTGCATGATGGGGCCTGCAATTCAAGATTTGTGGTTATTTCTTTCCGGCAATCGGGACGAAATGGCGGGTCAGCTCGCCGGTTTGCTCGAGGGCTACACGCAATTTTGCCAATTCGACTACCGGGAGCTGCGCCTGATCGAGGCCTTGCGGAGCCTCAGAATCATTCACTATACGGCTTGGATTGCTCGCCGCTGGCACGACCCGGCTTTCCCAATGGCGTTTCCGTGGTTTACCGAAAACAAGTATTGGGAGGAGCATGTGCTGACGCTCCGCGAGCAGCGCGCTGCCCTGGACGAGCCCTTTGTCATCTCGTCTTAGCTTGTTGATGCCAGCTGCCGCAATCTCCGGTATCATCAGGGCCTACCTGACGCCGACCGGAGAATAGCAATGGCGTACGATTTAATCGGCAAAAACTTCACGCCGCCTGATGTAGCCGCAAAAGTTACTGGGCGTGCGAAGTATTCCGAAGACTTTCGGCCTGAAGGCATGCTGTTTGCCAAGCTGCTTACCAGTCCAATCCCGCATGCACGGATATCCAATATCGATGTCAGTGCTGCTTTGGCCATGCCCGGCGTGGAAGGCGTGCTCACTGCCGATGAAGTGCGGCAGCCACCGGCCCCGGGCGAGACCGTGCTGACCAACGAGCCGGTTTTCGTGGGTCAGCCTATCCTGGCCGTTGCCGCCGTCGATGAGGCGACAGCCGCTGAGGCCTTGGAACGCATTACCTACGACATCGAAGAATTACCTTTTACCGTTGACCCGCTAGAGAGCCTGTATCCGGGTGGTCCAGATGCCCGCGAGGCTGGCAATGTCGCTAACGGCGGTATCGACCTCCAGCAAATCAAGTGGAGCGCGCAAGACTTTGCCGCTGCTGGCGAAGGACAATTACCGGAAGGTACGCCTGCAGACGAGTGGTCATATGGTGACGTCGAAGCCGGCTTGGCCGAAGCAGAGTTGGTGCTCGATGAAACTTTTGTCACGCAAGGCATTTCGCACCACTCGATGGAATCGCGCAGTTGCATGGCTTTCTGGCAAAACGGCAAGTGCCATTTGCACGCGTCCGTGCAAAGCCAGAGTTTTGCGACGCCGGGTGTTGCAGGTCTGATCGGAATTCCGATGGAAGACCTCGTGTTTATTGGCGAATACTGCGGCGGCGGCTTTGGCTCCAAGGGTGCTGCCTATCCGATCATGGCTGTGCCGGCGCTGCTGTCACGCAAACTGAATAACCGTCCGGTGATGTTGCGCATTACCCGGCATGAGGAATACTACATAGGCTCAGCCCGGCATGGTTTCCAGGGCCGTGTGAAGATGGGTTTTCGTGCCGATGGACGCTTGCTGGCCGTCGATTTATACATTGTTCAGGAAAATGGCCCGAATACCGGATTCAGCGATTGGCATTCGGCGGCGGATGCCATTTCAATCGTCAATACGCCGATCGCGATGCGTTACCGCGGCATTCCTGTGCTGACGAACACACCGCCCCGCGGTCCGCAGCGCGGTCCGGGTCAGAACCAGATGGCCATGGCATTCGAGCCGTTGCTCGACAAGGCTGCGAATCAGCTGGGTATCGATCGTGTCGCCATTCGTCGAATCAATGCGCCGGAAGCCGACTGGCGCTACGGCGAAAATCAAAGCCCGCTTACCAGCGTGCATTTGCGCGAAGCGCTCGACATCGGCGCAGAACAGTTCGACTGGGCTGGCCGCATGGCGCGCAACGGTCAACGCAATGGCTCGAAAGTGCGGGCAGTCGGTGTCGGCCAGGCCTACCATTCCGCAGGCGGGGCAGGGTTCGACGGTCTCGTCGTTATTACGCCGGAGGGACAGCTGCACATCCATACGGGTGTCGGTAACTTGGGTACTTATTCTCATACCGGCACATCGCGCGTCGCCGCCGAAGTGCTGAAGTGCGATTGGCAGAATTGCGTTGTCATGCGTGGCGATAGCCGCAAGCATCTGCCTTGGAACTTGGGGCAGTTCGGCAGCAACACGTCGTACACAATGACTCGCACGAACTATGTTGCCGCAATGGACGCAGTCAATAAACTGAAAGAAATCGCTGCAATGGACCTGGGTGGATCTGCTGATGATTACGATATCGGCGAGCATCGCGTGTTCCGCAGTAATGACAACTCGGTCGGCATGACATACGCGGAAGCTGCTCAAAGAGCCATTGAATTGGGTGGCCGTTTCGATGGTCATGAAGTAGCCGATGATTTGAATCCGATGACCAAGGCCTCAGCAGCAGGCGTTGCCGGGACGGGTCTTGTCGGCGTCGCTCGCGACAACCTCGAGCAGGTTGGAACGGTGCCGGCGCTTGCAGCCGGGTTCGTTGAGATCGAACTCGACACCGAAACCGGCACTTATGAAATCATCGATTACCTCGGCGTTGCCGATTGCGGCACGGTGATTCATCCCATGGGGCTTGCCACGCAGACAAAAAGCGGCGCTGTGATGGGGTTCGGCTTGGCTGGGCTCGAGCGACACATCTACGATCCGCAAAATGGCTTGCCGGGCAACGTCAGTTTGTTGCAATCGAAGCCGCCGTCGTATTTGGACGTGCCATCAGTGATGCATTCGGCCGCGGTCGAAATTGCCGATCCCATGAATCCGATTGGCGCCAAAGGCATTGGCGAGCCTGTTGAAGGTTGCGCCGCTGCCGCTCTGGTGTGTGCGATTTCCGAGGCGTTGGGCGGGCATTACTTCAACCGCACGCCGATTGTCGCGGACATGGTAGTCAACGCCGCTGCAGGCCGCGATCAGTCGCACGGTCCGCTCGACGTCAATACCGCTTAATGATCAAGTTTAATGCAGGGGAGAACTCGGCATGACCGATAAAGACTCAAAAGACGGCATCTACCCCGAACCACAGTTCGATCGTGGGCCGATAGCCGATATCGCTTCGGCGCGTGCGTCCAGACGCCAGTTCATAAAAGGTGTCATCGCATCGGGTGTCGTCGCTTCAAGCGCTGGCCTCATGTACGGTTGCTCGCGCGAAGAGGTGGCAGCCAGCGGTGGCGTCGAGCGTATGCTGCGACTTACCATCAATGGCGAAACGCGCACCGTAGACGTGTTGCCGAACGAGACGCTGGCGATGACGCTGCGGTACAAGCTGAACTTGACGGGAACAAAGCTCGGTTGCGATAGAGGTGAGTGCGGCGCATGCACTGTATTGATCGACGATGTGTCGACTTACTCGTGTTCTACGTTGACCCACATGGTGCGCGGCCGCTCGATTACAACTATCGAAGGCCTCGAATCGGCGGATGGCACGTTGCATCCCGTGCAGCAGGCAATGATCGACGAACTAGGCCCGCAATGCGGTTTTTGTACACCCGGGCAAATCTTGTCGGCCGTTGCGTTATTGAAAAGCAATCCAAGCCCAACGCGCGACGAAGTGCGGCATGCGCTATCGGGCAATCTGTGCCGATGCGGTGCTTACGACCACTATTTGAACTCGGTGATGCGTGCGGCGGAAATGGCATAACTACCATGTCTGTATCTACCGTTCGTCAATTATCAGCATAAGGAGCGCGAACCATGTCCAAAGACATGATGGCGGGATTTGAACTCTTTCAACCGGATACGCTGCAGGGTGCAGTGGATCTGTTGGCTCGCTACGGCGACGAAGCTTGGGCACTTGCCGGTGGCAACGACAGTTTCGATTGGTTTAAAGATCGCGTTAAACGGCCGAGCTACGTTGTCGACCTGACCGGTTTGACCGAACTCAACGGCATACGAGAAATGGCAGACGGCGGTGTCGAAATCGGCGCGCTGACGACCCTTACTGAGATCGAGAACAATAGCCTCATTCAGGGTCGCTACTCGATACTTGCAGATGCGGCAGGCAGAGTCGCGAGCCCGCAGATTCGTAACACTGGCACCATCGGCGGCAATTTGGCTCAGGACGCACGTTGTTGGTATTACCGTTACGGCGTCGATTGTTATCGCGCGGGCGGGGACACCTGTTACGCGGATACCCCCGAAGGCCAGAATCGGGAGCATTGCCTGTGGGGTGCAAATCGCTGCGTTGCGGTTTCCCCATCTGATACTGCACCGGCAATGGTCGCGCTAGATGCGCGCATGCATATTGTCGGCCCGGATGGCGAGCGCGAAGTCGCTGCTGAAGATTTCTTTATCGGGCCGGATATCGATATCGAGCGTATGACGGTACTCGAGCCTGGTGAAGTGCTTACCGCTATTCGCATACCGGCTGACTGGGCGGGCTCCACGTTCTATTTCGAAAAAGTCGCCGATCGAAACACCTGGGACTTCGCATTGGTAAGTATCGCCGCGGCCATGGTCGTCGAAGGCGGCAATATTAGTCGAATTCGCATGGCGGCTGGCGCCGTGGAATGCGTGCCGCGCAGATTGTCGGTGGTTGAGCAGGTTGTAACAGGCCAGCCCAAGAATGAAGCGACTGCGAACCTGGCTGGACAATCGTCAGTGCGAGGCGCAACGCCGCTTAACTTCAATCACTTCAAGATTCCGCTGCTGCAGAATCTTGTTACGCGCGCGATTCGAGACGCCTAGCACTGATGATTCTACCCCGGCGATTTGTACATGGAAGTATTTAGAGTTGGCCGCGACATATACGGCCGTGAAACGCTGCAGGGAATGTCTTGGGATTTGATTTGGGTGTTCTTGGCATTGGGCATCGCCATAGCGGTGGTGCACGCGGTGTATCGCGGTTTCTTCGCTCCGAAAGCCAAGTAAGTTCGACAAGCCTGTGAGCTCTTCCGTTTCAGCTGCTGCGCCCAACGCGGTCGCGGCAAACAAAGTCATTCGCCATAGTGCGTTCGATCGCGCAGGCCACTGGTTAACTGCCATCAGCGTGCTCGTTCTTCTAGCTACAGCGTTTTTGCCAATTCTGGGTGTCGAATTCGACTGGGTCGGTATTCACTGGATAACCGGGCTGGTGCTGACGACGCTCGTGCTTGTGCACGTGATTCGCGTGCTGGTATTCAAACCTCTGCGGACAATGCTCATCGGCGCACAGGATTTGCGCGATGCCATGGCCGTTTTGCGGTCGAACTTTCGAATCTCCGCAGATTCGCCGCCGAAGCCTGGTAAGTATTCACTGGCGCAGAAGCTGATTCATCATGCGTTTTCAGTGGTCGTCTTGACTGCGATGAGCACGGGATGCCTAATGCTCGCAAAGGTAGATACACCGTGGTGGGAACGCAATCCGTATTTCTTTGGCGATGCCACATGGGGGATCATCTATGTCTTGCATGGATTGGCCGCACTACTACTCATTACGATGATAATTACGCACGTCTACTTTGCGCTGCGCCCGGAGAAGCTCTTGTATATGCGTTCGATGTTAAGAGGTTGGATTACTCGACAGGAATTGGAGCAGCACCATGACCCTGATCGCTGGCCAGTCGACCAATGAGCAATAGCAAATCACGGGCAGCACTGGATGCTTGCATCGACACGATTGAGTCGGGGTATGAGTACTTTTTGGCCTATGCCGCACAAGGTCGACAGACCGACCGCGATGCTGGCGCTTCGACGAGTCAGGTACGCCAGCATTTAGCAGACATGGCGCAAGCCATGGACGGCGTCGGCGCCGTTGCGCGAGCTTGTGCCGAAGAACGCAGTCCCGATGTAGCCGAGGTTGCGGCAGCATTTTTTGCAGCTATTGATGACGATGCGGCAAAGGCTGCCGCAGTGCTGCGTTTGTCTCTCGCTCAACCAGATATAAGCTCCCAGCTCATCGATAACCTCAACGCGTCCATTCACGTTCGTGCGTTGTTGACAGATATTTTTATCGTTGACGAGGCCCTGAAAAGTCGCGCGAAAAATTAGATAGTCTCAATGCATGACGGTTACCGTTCCACACGCCACGGCATGATGATTTCACTGATTGCGCTGGTTATTTCGAAGCTCTGCGCAATGCCTTCGCGGCGATTCTGGCCACGGGTCTGCGGCAATTGGAGTTGCAATGCACTGCGTATCTCGAAGATTATAGTAACTGGGCCGCCTGCAACATGGGGTTCGTGCTCACAATTGAGGGTATCCAGCCGAATTCTCTTGTTACAGAATTAGCGGGTACTTGCTACGTAATAAACGATTTGTTTATCCTGCGCGAGGATTTTCGCGAGTAGTCAAAAGGTTTCATAATGAAAATAGCTAGTTCAATCTTAATCTCGGCCGCAGCGCTTGTTTTGGCTGCCTGTGGTCAATCTGGCGGGGGCGCAGTGGAAGACGATTCGCCTGCAGGGCAAGCGTATTCCTATCGGCACGCAGTCATGGAACTCGTCGCTGCTAAGAATGGCATCCTGGGCGGCATGGCGAGAGGCGATATACCTGACGATCAAGCGCTGTTCACAAAGGCAGCATCCGATCTGGTCGCGTTGTCGGGAATGGTCACAGAGGGCTTCCAGACAGAAGGTATCCCGGCCATGAGCCGCTCGGTACCGGAAATCTGGTCAAATATGAGCGACTTCGAGCAAAAGGCTCAGGACTTTACGGCTGCGGCGCAAGCAGTCGCTGCTGCAGCGCAGCGAGGCGATTTCGCCGGCGCGAAAGAGTTAGCTGGTGAAGTGGGTCCAACTTGCGGTGGTTGTCATCGTCCGTATCGAGCTGCTGCCGAATAGCAATTCGATCAGCTTATTGAGTAAAAGGGCGCTCTTCCGAGCGCCCTTTTTATTTGTTTGTTGGTTCGCGCGTGTGTCTTCCGGACTCAGCCGAAAACGGCTCGAGCTCTCACTGAACTGTGCCGATACGTTGGTATGACACGCGATCTGCAGACCGCACTACCTT
>JAHEEO010000289.1 GCA_024640665.1 Rhodospirillales bacterium
TAAGCCATCGAGCAGAGCGTGCTCTGTTTTGCCAATGATCCACGTGATGCGGGTGCCGGGCCAGTTTCTTTGAATGCTGCGCACAACTGGAACGGTGTGGCAGGTATCGCCGATGGCAGAGAGCCGAACAATGCAGAGCTCTGCCAGCGGAAAGGAGAAATCAAAGTCGCGTTTCGTGACCGGTGCTTGCCCGGATGTTTCGGTCAACGACGGACTTCGTCGGGACTCGGAACTCCGCCGGCAAGATAGCTCAATTCATTGGCCGCGGCACAATCAAGCGGTTGACGTTTGGAACCGTTTGGTTCGCGCTTGAACTGCATGGTGCGGACAAAATGCTGGCGCAGATACGTCGGATCGTCGACGTAAGTTTGGATGACGAGATATTGATTGCCGTCCTCCTCTTCAATGACGTTGTAATACTCAGTCATAAAGGCGTTTTCGCTGAACGGTACTCCGTTTTTGCGCAGGTACCCGGCGCGTAGGTTCGAAGTATCGACGCGCAAGCTGCCCGTTACACTGACGGAGCCAAGCGATGTGCGGGCACCACCGAAGACCAGCTGGCGATTGATATCTCCCGAAAATTCCCACGAGGCGGCCGAAAAGCCCTGCAGCGTCCTAGGTCCGCTGGCTGTTTGCTGGTCGAAATGAAACAGCCGTGTTTGCATGCCCGTATCGAAATCGAGTTGCAGCGTGTTGTCGCCTTCCCAGCTAATTTGTACGCGGCCGGGCATTCGCATGATTGCCGGTGCGCCGTAGGCTTTGCAGTCGTCGCCAGCCGCGGCATCCCGTTCTGGATTCCAAGTATCTGCTTGCCGGCGTCCAGCATCGTTGAGCGGAACGAACGAGTAATCGCCTGCCGACGGGGTAAGCATGCGAAAGACCCAGTCGTCGGTAATCAGTGAAACCCAGTGGCCAGTCAAGTCTATTGGCGCCGTCTCGCGGGCGGACTGCGCGGCAGCGTCTTGTGCAAAGCCGCTTTGGATTAAGGCACAACTCGCGGTTAGTGTAATGGCCGCCGCGAGCTGTGCGATTCTCGAATGCCCGTTGATCAAGGCGTTGCTCCCCGTGGCAAGTGCATTGCCAACAATCTTGTGTCTATTCGAACGTGTGTCTAGTCGAAGTTTTCGCCTTCGAAGCCCCAGCCGAATCCGTCGGACGGTCGCAGCAGGCTGCGCATACGCATGCGATGGTCGCGAGGATTGCGGCCCGGATTACCGGTGATGATCACCGTGTCGCCCGGCTTCAGTGATTCACGCGTAACGCCTTGACCACTGAGCTGACCGGCACCACCCCATTCGACACCCCAGCGCTGCATTTCGCCATTTTCATCGGGGGCCATCACGTGTACCCATGCATGCGGGTTACGGAACATGAACTGTACGAGCTGCCCTTCGATTTGCATCGTCTCGGTTTCGTTGTAAGTAGCCGTGAAAGAGTGGTGGGCAAATGCGGCTGCACTCGTCATCGCTGCTACCAATCCAATGAGAAGTTTCTTATGTTTCATACTATTACCTCCAAAACCTCAATTTAGTTCTCGTTCAGGCTACGATACACGGCTTCCAGAAACATTGCTGTCGTCCAAGAACCGCTATCGCTGCCAAATCGGCCTTCGTAACCAAATGTTGGCGGCTGATCCATTGCCAGGACCTGTTGCAGCGACCGACCTTGGTCGATCAATGCTTGCGTCTGGTCACGAATAATCGTCAACATGTCCCGGTAGTAGCCCACGTCGGCGGAATCCGCCAAGCGGCCGGCACCGGGAATGATCATCGTGCCACCCTCGGTCCGAAACTCTGGAATGGCGAGTTTCAGAACATAATTCAAGCCATCCAATACACCATTTATATGGCCACCGCTGTCAATATCAATGATAGGAAAGCTATTCATATCGAACAGATCGCCTGTCGCAATGACATCTGAACCACGGAAGTACACCACAGTATCGCCGTCAGTCGTGGCATTGGGAATATGCACAAGCCGAATGCCTTCATCGTTGAAGAAGGTCGTCATCTTGTATTCAGGAATGATGTACACCTCGGTAGGCAGGGCATTGAAATCTGCGCCGTTGCCGACCATGCGCACTAGTACATTCTCATGGGCCAAAATGGCTGCGCCCTGAGCGGAATCGCTAATCGTGCCAGCGACGTTGCCGCCTGTATAGGTAACACCGGCAGCGGCGATTTGTGCGTTGCCGCCGACGTTATGGGCCAGGGGGCTGGTATTTATGATGTATCGCACGGGCTTTGGCGGCGTGTGGCTATTGATCGGCATACGCGAGCGCGTTTCTGCTCCGCCTCTTTCGGGCGTGCGGCCGTCGAGCGCGCCTTGTGCGTTGAGCTGGGCTTGCAACGACTCGATCGCAGACTGAATACGGGCGCTTGCGCGACTCCTGCCCGTGTTGACCAAGAAGACACCGTCAGGACCGACCGAAGCGGTCAGGTTGGCGCCTGCACCGACGAGCATCCAGATGTTGTCTCTCACCGGCCACCAATTCAGATCGGACGGCAGTTCTTGGCGTCCCCACTGCGATCGCTGTGCTAACGCAGATGTGCTCAGCAGTGCCGTAAAACTCGCAACAATGGCTAAGACGCCGGCAATGTGGATCATGCGGCTATGCTTAATGCGGGACATCATTCGGTTAACCCCAGCACTGTCGCAAGCTTGTTGCGGTATTCAGGATACATAGTCTCGGCACCGTCAAAATACAGTGAACGGGGCAGG
>JAHEEO010000120.1 GCA_024640665.1 Rhodospirillales bacterium
GCATAACCGGGGCGTGTAATTTCAGCGTTCTCAAACCCACGCAGCGTTCTGACAAACTCGTGCTGGACGTCAAAAGGCAGCGACGTTGAGATACCGTTGGGATACACCTCATGCGTATTCAATCCTTCCGGCTCTACAAAAACTTGATGCGAAATGCGATCGGCAAACCGAACGACCTTGTCCTCAATGGACGGACAGTAGCGCGGTCCCACACCATCAATGGCGCCGCTATACATTGGTGAGCGGGCCAGGCCGCGGCGGATGATCTCGTGCGTCGCTTCGCTGGTATGGGAAATATGGCAAGCGACCTGCGCCGGATGATCGCTGCGCCGACCTAAGAACGAGAACACCGGTACTGGAGAATCGCCATGCTGCAGCTCAAGCTGTGAGTAGTCGATCGTGCGGCCGTCGATCCGCGGCGGCGTGCCGGTTTTGAGTCGCCCCACTGCCAGATTCAACTCTCGCAGTCGCGCAGCCAAACCAATCGAAGCCTGGTCGCCTGCGCGTCCTCCGCTGTGATTGATCTCGCCGACGTGAATTCGGCCGCCCAGAAATGTGCCAGTCGTCAATACAACGACAGGCGCGGCAATCTCGAAACCCATTTGAGTCACCACACCGCACACCGAAGTTCCATTGAGCTGAATGTCTTCGACACCTTGCTGCAACAACGTTAAATTGGGCTCGGACTCGAGGAACGTGCGGATGACCTGGCGGTACAGCGCACGGTCAGCTTGGGCGCGTGTGGCCCGCACTGCAGGGCCCTTACTCGCATTGAGGGTCCGAAAATGGATACCAGCTTGATCGATCGCCCGCGCCATGACGCCACCGAGCGCATCGACTTCACGCGTTAAATGACCCTTACCAATACCGCCAATAGCCGGATTGCAGCTCATTTGTCCCAACGTTTCGATATTCTGGGTTACCAGCAAAGTGCTCGCGCCGCCTCGGGCAGCCGCCAACGCCGCCTCGGTGCCGGCGTGGCCGCCACCGACGACAATGCAATCGAAACGCTTTGGATAGGTGATTCGCATAGCGCATTCTATGGGCAGCAGGTACGAATTCGCTAGGCCAGGCTTGGCATTCAACGCATAAGCGGCCAATATGCTCCGCCTATGTGGGGCGCGACCAAACTGTTGACGGTATTCCTTGTGCTGGCCGGAGTGTCCGTGCCGGCACTGGCGCTCGACGCATCCCCGTGTCGTATCGGTATACCCGGAGCACCTAAAGTGTTGGCCGAATGCAGCACATTATCCGTGCCGGAGAACCCTGCAGAACCCGATGGCACAATGCTCGATCTGGCCGTCGTTCGCATTCCCGCACTTGCCGCCGCGCCACTGGCCGATCCGCTGGTACTCATTCAAGGCGGGCCCGGTGGCAGCTCCATCAACTTGTACTTACAACTGCGCAATGCCCTAGTCGGTGTGCGCCGGTCTCGTGACATCATTGTGATGGACCAACGCGGCACCGGGCAGTCCGCGGCCGGGCTTGAATGTGCTACGCCAAAAGATATCGATTTCGAAACCGCGCCGGCAGACTTGCTCGACCAACTGGTTGAGGAATGCTTGGGCAGTCTCGAACGCGATGCGCGGTTCTATACCACTTCTGTTGCCGTGCGCGATCTCGATGCTTTACGCGAAGCGTTTGGCATAGAACGCTGGAACATTTATGGCGTTTCATATGGAACGCGCGTTGCACAGCACTATCTACGGCGTTATCCGCAACACGTTCGCAGCGTTGTCCTCGACGGCAGCGTGCCACCAACGACTGTTCTGGGGCCCGGTATTGCGCCTGCGGCGCAAGCCGCGCTTGACGCCATCTTCCGTCGTTGTGCAGACGACAGCGCCTGCAGCGAGCAGTTTGGCAGCGTCGACGGCAAGTTTGCTGCGCTGAAAGAGCGCCTTCACGGCGGTGGTGTCAGCGTCACGCGAACCAATCCATTGAGCGGAGCAATCGAAGAAGTACCCGTCAGCCCAGATGCTCTGTCAGGTCTGACTCGATTGATGAGCTATTCGACTACGACAGCGGCTCTGCTCCCGCTGATGATCAATGAAGCTTTCGAAGGCCGCTATGCAACACTGCTTGCGCAATCCGAAATGATTCTGGGTGATGTCGAAACCGCGATAAATCTGGCAATGCACAACTCGGTCGTTTGCAGCGAAGATTGGCCGCGGATAGATCGAGATGCGAGTGCGTTAGGGGAAAGCACCTATCTCGGCACTGCTGTGACGGACGCGCTGGATTCGCTTTGCGCGCGCTGGCCGGTCGGGCCGGTCGACGCAGATTTTCACGATCCAGTAGTCAGCGAAAGCCCGATACTATTTTTGTCGGGTGCCAACGATCCTGCCACACCGTCACACTATGTCAAAGCAATCATTGACGGCGGTTTAACGAACTCCCTGCATATCATCGTAAAACACCAGGGACACGGTGTCGTTGCGATCGGTTGCATTCCGAGAATTGTCGAAGCGTTCATTGATGCAGCAAGCATTGCCGAACTGGATGCGAGCTGTGTCGAAGATGTATGGCCGACGCCATTCTTCTTAACGCCGGCCGGGCCCGCGCCTTGATGTTTTTTCCAGGCCTTCTCAAGATAGATTTTTCGCTGAGTTACCAATGATCAAGGCACAAGGCTTATCGAAAACTTTCGGACGCGTCGAAGCGCTTCGCGGTGTGAGTTTCGAAGCCCGTGACGGTAGGATTACCGGTCTGTTAGGCCCCAATGGGGCGGGCAAATCAACCTGCTTGCGAATCCTGTCGACGGTATTCTCCCCCGACGGCGGGCAAGCAGAAATTGGCGGTATCGATACGCAGGCTGATCCACTCGCGGTCCGGCGCAGCATCGGTGTATTGCCCCACGGTTCGGGTTTGTACCCGCATCTTACGGCTGCCGAAAACATCCGCTATTACGGCGCGCTCCACGGCATGGGCCCGGCGGCACTCGACGCCCGTATCGAAGAACTCGTCGAACGACTCGACATGACTACCATTGCCGATCGACGCGCCAATGGCTTCTCCCAAGGAGAACGAACAAAGGTCGCTTTAGCACGCGCGCTCGTCCACGACCCGCAGCACATACTGCTCGATGAGCCTACCAGCGGCCTCGATGTCATGGCTGCTCGACAGTTACGAGATTGGCTGAAAGATCTTGCTTCAAAAGGTCGTTGCGTTTTGCTTTCCAGCCATGTCATGCAAGAAATTTCTGCGCTTGTCGATGAACTCGTCATTGTTGCAAACGGTCGGGTAGTTGCTGCCGGCACGCCGGCTGCATTAGAAGCGCAGTTTGAAAGCGATGACCTCGAAGAAATTTTCGTTACTGCAATTAGTGCTATTACGTGAGCGCTTTCCAGACAATCCGGACGGTTTGGCGCAAAGAGGTTATCGATAACCTGCGTGATCGCCGCACGCTAATCATGACGCTGTTGTTCGGTCCGTTATTCGGACCGCTGTTTTTCGCCGGCATGATTAATTTCAGCGTTTCGCAACAGCTGTCTTCAGCCGAGGAAACCATAGAAATCCCCATAGTCGGCAGCGAACACGCGAGTAATGTCGTTGCCTATCTTGCCAGTCGCGGCATCGCGGCAAAAGCTGCAGTTTCGATTGCCAACTATGATGAAGCAGCGGCAGCCGTTCGCAATGGCTCTGAGGACCTTGTGCTGCTCATTGATGAAGACTTCGGAGCTCAGCTCGAAGCAGAAGCGGGCGCGCATGTAGGTTTAGTGTTCGATCAGTCTAACAATCGCGCGGGCTCAGAGGTCAGCCGAGTGCGTAATTCGCTGCAAGCATACTCTCGACAAATCGGTACTCTGCGCTTGGTCGCCCGCGGCATTCGGCCGAATGTCATCGAGCCCATTATCATTGACAACTTTGACGTATCCACAGCCAGCGGCCGTTCCGCTTTGCTGCTCGGCATTTCCACTTACTTCTTATTGCTTGCGCCGCTGATGGGTGGTTTGTACCTCGCAATAGACACCACGGCCGGTGAGCGCGAAAGAAAATCGCTCGAACCCCTGCTGACTACGCCTGTAGAAAGATCCAGCTTGCTGCTGGGCAAGCTCGGGGCAACTATTACCTATATGACAATTTCTCTGGCACTCACGCTGATCAGCTTTACACTGGCAATCACGTTCTTGCCGCTGGAAAGTCTCGGCATGAGTTCAGCCTTTGGTCCGCTTGCTGCATTCGCTGCCTTCTTTGTGTTAATCCCCTTTCTGCCGCTTGGGGCCGCTTTAATGACTATGGTTGCGTCATTTAGTAAAAGCTATAAAGAAGCGCAAAGTTATCTCTCCATAATGATCATTGTTCCAACACTGCCATTAGTTTTTGCATCGATCATGAACGTGCGGCCGAGCATGTTGATGATGCTGGTACCCAGCCTGAGTCAACACTTGTTGGTCAGCACACTCATTCGCGGCGAGGCCGTGCAGATGGGCATGTTTGTCGTATCGGTTATCTGGACTTTGATGCTCGGTGCCGCAGTGACATGGATCGCAATTAGGCTCTATAAACGAGAAGGGTTTCTCGCTTAGAGCAAGCCGTCAATTTATGTAAATTCGAGGCGCTTGCTTCTGCGAGTGCCATCACGTTTGATATTTCCACGGCGTGACACAGTCGCTCTCATCAAATTCAACAGATGCAGCGACCAAGCAAAGTCACGCCCAATGTCACAACTCTTGACCTATTTGCGCAATGACGCGCACCCATTACGCGACTCATTGACGAAAGCCCTGAGTCGGCCCCAGTTTGCGCTTTCCGTGGAAGAAGAAAAGCACCGCTCGGACGCGCTAGGTTTGCCGTTCATTTTGTGTTTGATCGATATCGACGGCCTGCGAAAAATCAATGACGAGTTCGGCCGGCGAATGGGCGATGCCGTATTGATCGAGGCAGCTAGCCGCATGCGGCAGCGTCTGGATGACCTGGACTACGACGGCATTGAATATTTGCATGCTCGATTCGACGGCGATGCGTTCATGCTGCTGGCGCGCGATTGTTCCATCAAACGGGGCAAGCGGCTTGCCCAGGCTATCTGTAATTCCATACGCCACGAACCTTTCTGCGATAACGTCGATGTCACCGTGACGATCGGCGTTACTCAATATCGAGTCGGTGAAGCGACCGATTCTGTGCTCAGCAGATGCGAAAAGACACTATATCTGGCGAAACAATATGGCTCAGATCATGTTGAAGTAGCACCAACGCCCGAGAACCTGCGTTCCTCGAATGTCGTGCCGATGCCGAACTTAGCGCAGACAGCAAAACGGCGGCGACTCACTGGCTGAGCCACCGCCGTCTAAACCTGACAACCAACACAAACTCCGCTGGCTCGTTTACCGGCGCTCCAGTCATCTGAAGGCTTAGTCAAAATCCTCGCCGGGATTCGTTCCCCAAGTAAAGTCATCCGTTGTGCGCCGCAGCGTTTGCATCCGCAGACGGTGATCGATCGCATTGCGACCCGGATTCCCGGTAATGACCACGACATCGCCCACTCTCAGACTGTCGCGTGTCACGCCTTGACGACCCAGGGTGCCGGCAGCGCCCCACTCGACGGCCCAGCGCTGCATTTCACCATTTTCGTTAGGCGCCATGACATGCACAAAGGAATGTGGGTTCCGAAACATGAACTGCACGAGTTTGCCCTCAATCGCTATCTCTGCGTTTTCGTCGTACGTTGCCGTAAACGAATGATGTGCGAACGCCGTGGCTGTAAAACTCGCTCCGAGCATTAACGCAATAATTTTTCGTTTCATCTGCATCGACTCCATTGATACATCGATATTGCAAAGCTTAGTGGACCCCCGCTGAACTCACGCTGAATACTTTGTGTCTCTAGGTAATGCATTAAGTAAAAAGTAAGACGTCTGCCTCACTTTTGCACTCTCCTCCTAGTTATTGCTCGCGCTGCAGTGGCACAATTATCAGGCTGCGAACCCACATCTTTTGCTTTAGGTTAACTAGCTGATATGCCTGATGAAATCGACATTTTTGGCAACGGAGATGCGCCGTTCTCCATCACTGAGCTCGTCATTAACCTGAGCATCGGCGTCGTGCTCGCGCTCGCGTTGCGTTGGCACTTCCAACGCTTTGGATCGACGTTGTCGAACCGGGACGAATTGGCCGGGGTTTTGCCATTCATTCTGCTCACGACGATACTGATTATCACCGTAGTTAAGTCATCGCTGGCACTCTCGCTGGGCTTAGTCGGTGCTTTGTCAATTGTTCGGTTTCGCACACCGATAAAAGAACCGGAAGAGCTCGCTTACCTCTTCATCGCTATTGCGATGGGCCTTGGGCTGGGAGCAAATCAAGTCACGGCCACTGTCGTCGCTGGTGCTTTCATCTTGATAGCGATGACGCTGATAAAGCAGGTCTCCGGCCGAGAACTTGGCAAGAATCTGTATTTGTCAGTCCACTTGGCTGGAGAAAGCGATGGTGCCCAGTTGGATAACCTGAATGCGGTCATCGGTAGACACGTAAAAGCCAACGATTTGCGCCGCTTCGATGCACGGTCGAATCTGCTCGAAGCGACTTTCTTGCTCGACATTGCAGCGGCTGAAAATCTGAGCGCGCTGGTTCAGGATCTGCGGTCCAGTTTTCCGACAATCAGCGTGACCTTTCTCGATCAAAATGGCATGCCCGGCGTTTAGCCGTCTGCGCCCATCGCTATATGGCGCCGTTTGATGAAGATAGCAGTTCAAAATTCAAAGCCAGCCCCTGAGGGGCTCACCGCGGGTCGCATGGCTCAACTAGCGCTTACTGCGCTCTTAGTGACTATTCCCCTTACGCTGTTGGCGGTGTCCGGTAAGCTGGCATTTGTTGCCAAGCCCTTCACCACCATTCGCTCGACATGGGCAACCATTGTCTTCGAGCATGACCAAAGCCTTGGGGAAAAAATTTCAATCGCTATCAGCGCGTTTGTCCAAGGAACGGATGATGCCCTAGTTGATATTCCGCAACTTGTCATCGACGTACCGTTTGAGGAAATGCGAGAAATCTACGCAAAGCGCAATGACGCGCTCGCGCGCGGCTATCTAATACAAGCCCCTGATGATTTCGTCGATGGCGATCTGCGCTTTGCGGACAGAACGATATCCGTCAAGTTGCGGCTCAAGGGCGACTGGAGCGATCATTTAGCCGGCAGGAAATGGTCGTTTCGCATTCACACGCGCCAAGGCGAGCAATGGATGGGTTTGCGGCGCTTTTCCATTCAGAACCCAAACACGCGCGCTTTCCAAGCGGAGTTGTTGTTCTTCGAAACGCTGCGAAAGTTCGGAATTCTTGCGCCACGCTATCAGTTCGCGAATGTGACGCTGAATGGCGAATCAATGGGCATCATGGCCATCGAAGAATTCTTTGCCAAAGAACTAATGGAGTTCAATGGCCGCAAGGAAAGTGTCATCGTTCGTTTCGACGAATCCTACCTATGGGGCGCCAAAGATTCCCTCACCGGTAATGCGGTCGGTTTTGACGGCGCGTTCGATTCCTACCTAAACGCCCGAATTGACGCATTTGGATCTAGTCGCATCGCCGAGTCACCGGAGCTGACGACTCTGAATGCAACGGCGGTCGGGCTCTTACGCGGCTTTGTAGACGGAAGCCTCCCAGCCTCGGACGTTTTCGATACAACTTTGATGGGACAGTTCATTGCGGTAGCGGATGCGTTTGGATCTTGGCATGCGCTGCGGTGGCACAACGTGCGTTTTTATCTGAATCCCATCACTCTGCGCCTCGAACCGATTGGTTACGACGCAACTTTGCAGGCACGCTATCGGAATGAAAGGTCTGCCGTCAATGCCAGCAAATTGGCAATCGACCTGATGGGAGACCCGCAAATATTTGACGCATATGCGCAAACCATTATTGAACTTGGAAAAGCCGTCAAACACGGCACTTTGTTGAACGATCTACGCACAATTGAAGCGCCTATTGTGGCGCTCTTACGCACGGAGTTTCGAAGTATTCAAGATTATCCGCTGGAAGAGCTGATAACGCGGACTGACTTACTATCGAAGCGATTGTCACTTCCCGACTCGCAGCAGAGCTTTACTACGATTAGCCAGGACTTCGTTCACTACCTGTATCCCACACTGCTGCATGTTGCCGATATCAAAACTGATGGCGGTCATGTGGCTGAAATTCGCAACGCCGTTCCGCGGGAAGTAATGATTGATGCTGTGAATTGGGTCAATGCCGACGGCGCGAAAAGGCCGGCCTCGGCTATCGATCTGCCTGTACAAATCGCCGGGCTTTCCATTGGCAGTGTGCCTGTACTGCATCGATTTGAGTTGCACGACCCTCCAGCACCGACAGGTTGGACCCTGACCGTCACGGCTAGCCTAGAGCAGCATGGTCGGTCCAAAGACATCTTCGCTTTGCCGTCCTTTCCTGCAATGTCGGCGAGACCAATACCCGAGGCGAATCTAACTGAACTACTTTCGACTCATCCGTTTCTCTCCGTATCGGCAACGGAAAGCTCGGTATACATCGAGCCAGGTGTTTGGGACGTCAAGTCGTCGCTCAATATTCCAGTTGGTCTATCACTTGTTATCGACGCCAATACGACATTGCGATTCGCAGCCGATGCAGCGCTTATTGTTCGTGGCCCGCTGAAAGTGCGGGGCTCAACAGATGCCCCGGTGGTTTTCGAGCCGCTGACTGCATCTGGCTGGCCCGGGCTAGTCGTTTTGGAAGCAGGCGCGCGCTCGTTACTGCAACACGCGCACATAATAGGCATGCGTGGCGTCAGCAGCGGCAGCTGGGCGCTTACCGGTGGCGTCGTCTTTTACAAGAGTGACGTACGAGTTTCAAACTCGGTTCTGACTGATAGCCGGGGTGAGGACGCATTGAATATCGTGCATTCGCAGTTCGAGCTGCTAGATACGACGATCGATGGGACCGCATCGGACGCACTCGATGCCGATTTCTCCAGCGGCAGCATTCGCGGCGGGCGGTTCGCCAATATTCGCGGCGATGCGATAGATATCAGCGGTAGCACCGTCACCGTCAGCGACTCGCAGTTCGAATCCATTTTCGACAAAGCACTGTCCGTCGGCGAAGGTAGTCAAATGACGGCCAGCAACATCACTATTGCCAATGTGGGCAGCGGTGCCGCGGTTAAAGATGGTTCGCAGCTCGACCTTTCTGACGCAGCCATTGATGGCGCGAGCTTCGCGGCACTGACCGCCTACATAAAGAAGCCCGAGTATGGGCCCGCGGCTATCGTTGCAAACCGAATCGCTATCACTGGCGCGCTGCGACCGACGCTCGCTCAGACGGGCAGCCGAATCGCGCTCGATGGCAATGACTCACCTAGCGAGTCTCTGGACGTGGAAGCACTCTATGAAACTGTCATGCGCCCAGAGCTGCAAAAATGAGCGCAACACTGCCGGACACTC
>JAHEEO010000121.1:0-1035 GCA_024640665.1 Rhodospirillales bacterium
GGCGTTTTGCCGCGAAGGTTCCGATCACCCATCGGCCCGGCTTTTCCCGACACAACGCAGCAGCCGGCAACTCTCGGTTTATATTCCTGAAACGAAGGAATATCGATTTATTGACACGTGCTTTTCAACGCATCATTTGCAGTTTGCAGAGGATGGCGACAATACGCTTTGGACAAGTGGCGGTGGAGACGTTGTAGGTTGGTTGAATGCACGGACTTTTCTTGCCACCGGCGATGCGGCAGCGGCACAAGGTTGGACAGCATTGATTCTCGACACCAACGGCAATGGCCAGCGGGATGAGTACGTGGAATTCGACCAAGCCGTTGACCCGGCATCAGACAAACGCATTCGTGCGAGTTTCTATTCCGTGATGCCAAACCCGATCGACGGATCGATTTGGGGGGCGCAGTTCGGCTATCCAGGTTCGGTCGTGCGCCTCGATCCCGGTCCCAATCCGCCAGAAACCGCGCTCGCGGAAATCTACAATGTGCCTTTACCCGGATTCGGTTCGCGCGGCGCAGACATCGATCGCAACGGCGTCGTATGGGTTTCGCTGGGCAGCGGGCATCTGGGCGAATTCGATCGCAGTAAATGCCAAGGCCCGCTCAACGGCCCGTCAGCCACTGGTGACCACTGCCCGGAAGGTTGGACCCTGCATCGGTTACCCGGCCCAGGGTTTGAAGGACTCGAAGAATTTTCTGTCGAATCGAGTTATTACAGCTGGGTCGATCAGCGCAATGCGTCAGGCCTCGGCGAAAACACGCCGATCGCAACTGGCAATTTGTTTGATGGCCTGCATGCCCTGGTTGATGACGAATTCGTCACGCTACGGATTCCCTACCCGCTCGGGTTTTACATAAAGGGCTTCGATGGCCGAATTGATGACCCAGATGCAGGCTGGAAAGGCCGTGGGCTGTGGGCATCGAGCGGTGACCGCACACCATGGTTGATGGAAGGCGGTAAAGGCAGCAAGCCATTGGTTGTACATTTTCAGGTTCGGCCGAATCCGTTGGCACACTGAGCCGGAGCGTTATC
>JAHEEO010000121.1:1045-9368 GCA_024640665.1 Rhodospirillales bacterium
GTTTTGAGGGGCTGTCCGTGAGCTTGAGACCATTGTCCTCAGGACGTCGGCCGACAGGGATGTCGGCCGCGAGCCTACATGGACGTATTCACGGCGATCCTGAGGACAATGGTCTCACGCTCGCGGATGCCGCACTTCAGGCGAATTCTTGGGTTTCATTGGAAAAATGTCATTTTGCCGCAGCCCATCGGCCGAAATTAAGCCGATGTTCAGCTAGCTCGCGTTACAGTGCGTGACATGAGGGGGACTATGACCATGATTCGCACACCCATCAAAGACAAGCTCCGCTTCGGCATCGCCGGCCTCATCGCCGTAGCTGCCATTTGCTCAGTTGCTCAGCAACGAGTATTTGCTCAAGAACCGCTTGCCCGATTCGTCGTTCCAAACGCCGAGCCGCCGCTCACCGCGCCTGATCTCGAGACGCTGGTTGGGCCCATTGCGCTCTACCCGGATGACCTCATTAGTATCGTACTGCCGGCATCAACGTACCCGCTTCAGATCGTACAGGCGAGCCGATTTCTTGACCGACTTGAGAACGATGCAAGCCTTGAACCCGACGTCGAGTGGGACAACGCCGTGGTCGCATTGCTCAACTATCCGGAAGTACTCCGACTCATGGACGAGAATATCGATTGGACCTGGGCACTTGGCGAAGCCGTGCTGGACCAGCAGGCAGCTGTCATGGACGCCGTGCAGGGCTTCAGACAACGGGCCTATCTTGCCGGCAACCTGGCCAGCGACGAGCGTCAGTTCGTTGTCGAAAACGAGGGCGCCATCGAGATCAATCCCGCAGACCCGGAAGTCATCTATATTCCTTACTACGAGCCCGAGCGGGTTGTTGTGGTGCAGCCGCGGCCGGTCTTTCACTACTACACGTATCCGTACCCGCTTTATTACTACCCTTATCCGGCCACTTATCGATTTAGAACGGGCTTCTTCTGGGGCGTGACGTCAGCATTCGACATTGGTTGGCACAATCACTACTTGCATGTGTATCACCACAGCAGCGCGGGCCATCCGTTTTATAACCGTACTTATTACGCACCGTATTACGCTCGGCGCGGCATCAACATCAACATCAACTTGAATCAAGTGAGCCACGTGTGGCAACCCACTGAACGCCGTGTCGCTAGACCGCACAGGCGCAGCGCGCAGGGCCGTGTCGTTAGCAATGGTGAAGGCTATGTCGACAACACGTCGCGGACTCGAGAACCGCGACGCCAGCCGCGGCCGAACGGCGCACTTTCGAATCGGGCCGGCGCAACGTCGCCGACCGGCGCACGCCGCACAGCGCCAGCGGCCGCCCGAGTGTCCGAGCCAAACGCAGACAACGCCCGTCGGTCAGTCCAGGACCGCAGCCGCCAAAGTACAGAGGCAGCTGCAAACACCGCCGCAAACGCTGCCATTGCGACGCGACGTTCTAGCCGCCTAACGACCAGCGGAGAAACCCGGGTTCGCAGAAGTGCGCCAAACGTGAGCACGAACCAAGGTATTGGTAGTTCACTGCAAGTGGATCGCAGATCAACCGCCGCAAATGCTGCTGCGCAGCCAAGGCGCAATGCGAACAATGTGCAAGACCGCACAGTTGTTACGCGACGTGGGCCTGCAATTCAGGGTGCTGCTAACGCAAGACCAGCAGCACGACCACAACCACGCGCTGCGTCGCCCAGTCCAACAGCCTCATCCGGCCGACAAGCAGCGCCTCGTAGTCAGGCGGCTCCTCAGAGTCAAACTGAACAGATACGGCGGTCTGCTTCCCCGCGCCAAGCCACAGCAGCACCACCAGCACAGCGGCCACGCACTTTTTCCAGCGCGCCGACAAGGCAGTCGGCGCCAGCCCGCAGTCCGGTACGCAGGCCTCAGCAACAATCCAATAACCCGTCTCGTCAGCGGCAAGGCCGGCGGTAGTCGCGCAGCCTCGCTCGGCGAAGCGACTCGTTGCTAGCGGCTTTGCCGGGGCCTGGCTTTTAGAGGCCAAACTCCGCGTTCAACAGGGCCCGCGATTCGCCAGTCAGCGCGTCGGCAACGTCGCCCAGCCGCGTCTCGGACGGAGCGCCGATCGTAACCCACCATCGAATGATTTCTATCTGCCGTTCAGTCAGCGGCGTTTTACCTTCGGCAGGCATGAATGCTTCGTCGCTATCCGGTAGTGAGATGCGCCGAAGTAATTCGCTCACCTCCGGGCGTCCGGGCGAAATCACCGATCCGGTCTCACCACCGCGCATCAGGGCAGCAAAAGTCGTGATATCCAGCTCGCCCTGGCGTTTATCCGAGTTGTGGCAACTTTCGCAACGACTGTTCAGCATGGGTGCGACGATATCCAAAAACGGATCTGCCTCAGCGAGATCAGTAATGGGCGGCCGACGCGGGCTCAACCCGGCCATCGCACGGATCGGTTGTGGTGCATATTCCACCAAGTAGGTAGCACCGTGAGTCAGATTGCCACCGTAATGACCGGTCATTGAAACCAGCACGAATAACAACACAGCCGCCGGCAAGAAAACCGGTCGATAAGCGTTGGCAAACTTGCTGGCGCGAAGCATAGCCACCACAGCAGTAATGATCGCCACCGCAGTGCCGTAATTTCGATGCTGGTAGCCGGAAGGACCTTCGAAGCCGCCTTCGGAAAAGTGCATGTAACCGAGTACGACGGTAAGCACCGCGGAAGCAGCAGTCGCAATCCACAGAAAGCCAGCCGCTGATTCGAGAGATTTATATTTTTCCTTGCGGATCAATATCTCGAGAATCAGCACGGCAACGATTATGCCAATTGGGATATGTAAGGCGAGGACGTGAAACCGACCAAGAAAATATATGAATTCCATTGTCTTATTTGATTCGAATTGTTTGGGCGCCTGTCACTCTAGTGCGACGCGCGCGGCAACGCAAATGCGGATTCTACGCCTGCCCCGCCTGAGACAGTTGTGCTTCCGCGCGCGATGCACAAGTGCATCAATCCAGCTAATTGACAAGCGGCCGTTGCAATGCATCCGGCGCATTTTCGGCCGGGATCCAACGGCTCAATCTCGTCTTGGTCCGCCGCATCTCACGCTGATCCGCAATATTCGTCCACTCATTGGGATCGGCAATAACGTCATATAACTCTTCTGTGCCATCGGCATAGCGAATGTAACGATAGCGTTCGTCGCGAACCGCATGGTTATTGAAACCGTAGGTAGTCACAGCCGGCGTATCCCATTCGGCGTTTGGATCGTCGATAAGCGGCACGAGACTCTGCCCTTCTACATGCCTCGGCACTGGCAGACCGGTGAGCTCGGCAAGTGTTGGGTAGATATCCATCAACGACACTGGCGCCCCCGTGCGACTACCCGGTACCGTAAGCTCCGGGGCAACGATGATCAGCGGCACATGCGTGACGTCTTCCCATAATGTCATCTTGCGCCAGCGGTTTTTTTCTCCGAGATGAAAGCCATGATCGCCCCAAAGCACTATGATCGTATTGTCAGCGCGTCCCGACGCGTCCAATGCATCCAGCAACTCACCCACCATGGCATCTGCGAAACTGATGCTGGCTAAATAAGCTTGCACGGCTTCTGGCCAGGTGCCGCTTGCGACGACCCACTCATGCAGCTCGCCCGCCTGAAAGCTTGTGCGCCGGCCCGCCGGCGGCAAGTCCGCTAAGTCGTCCTCGCGCACGGCTGGCAACTGGACCTGATCGAGCGGGTGCATGTCGAAATATTTCTGCGGAACATACCAAGGCAGGTGCGGCCGAAAGATGCCAGCAGCAACGAACCGTGGCCCTTCGATATCCGCCATTAGCTGGCGCTGCGCATAGGCGACTACTTGACCATCACCCATCGCCCGGTCATCGGCAACAACCGGTGACCAATCAAAACCAGCCATCACCGGGTTACGATTCACCGGTGTGCGCATAGGCCGAATTTCTTCCGGCAATTGCCAGTCGATATCGGGATAGAATCCATCCCAAGCAGTTGTATCGTTAAAGCCCGCATTCGCTCCTGGCGCGAACGTATGCGCATGAAAGATTTTTCCGCCGCCGAACGTGGCGTAACCGTTGTCGCGGAAATGACGGGGTAATGTGATGACGTCATCAAAAACGGGAACCGTTCGCCAGTCGGGTCCATTGCCATAAATACCAGACGTCGAGGGCCGCAGGCCCGAGAGCAATGCCGTACGCGATGGATTGCACAAAGCCGACGGCGAATGCGCGTTGGCAAATGTCATACCGCGCGCGGCAAGACGGTCGATATTCGGTGTCTTCGTCTGAGGATGACCATTCAGCGGGCCCACCCAGTCATTGAGGTCGTCAATTGCGATGAACAAGATGTCTGGCTGCGATTGGGCCTGTGCAGCGGGGAGAGACAGAAGGCTCGCGACAGTGAAGCAAGCACAGTTTAGCGCGATAAAGCGAATGAGAATCCGCATACTGATTATTCCCAACAAAAATAGCCGCATGATTCGACCACTGCTGTGAAGGCTATCCGGTTGACACACGCGAAGCAAACGCTTATCACAGGCATTGTCGCCGAATGAAGCAACGGGGCAGTTGCGCATTGGGCTCTTGCCAGGGGGAACGCTTATGAGACTGCCTTGTTGACGGCCGAAGCCGCTGCGGCGCGGGCAGCCGTCGCGTCACAGGTTCCGCCTGGGCCGAGAGGTTGGCCCGTGTATGGCTGCCTGAACGCGCTGCTGCGCAATCCAATGACATTTTGGACAGAGATTGCCGTGAAGTATGGCGGTGTCGCACGCGTGCCGCTGAAAGGCAGGCATGTCTATCTGATCTCGGATCCAAAACTCCTCTACGATCTGCTGGTCACGAACCGCAACAAGTACCGCAAGAATGTCCGCTACAAAGCCGCAATAGACACATTTGGTGCCGGCCTGTTGCTCAATGAAGGCGAAGCCTGGAAGCGCCAGCGACGCATTACACAGGCAGCTTTCAAGCCGAGCTATGTCAGCGAGCAAATGCCAGCCATCGCTGCCCGGTCTCGCCAGTTTCTCGAGTCTTGGTCGATAGCGGCCCAGAGGCATGAAACTCGGGACGTACACAAAGATTTTTTCGACCTTTCGCAGATTCTTGCCGGACACTATCTGCTCGGGCCCGGCTTCGCTGCGATCGAAACAGAGTTCGGTGCAGCAGCAAAGGCAATTCAAGAGAATTGGCCGCTGCCACCGCGAAATCTCATCGCGTTGATGATGCCGAAAGGCAAGGCGCGCGAACGGCGCCTGGATGCCGCCATCGCGCGCATTGACCAGTGCCTTTTCGACTATCTGGCGGACCAGCGCAAGCACGACTTTTCCGGCTGCGGCGTACTCGAAGTGCTGGTTCATGCGAGCCGCGCGCAACACGATGAGTTTGACGACCAATCCCTGCGCGACCAACTTCTCACGCTATTCTTTGCCGGGCACGAAACGTCAGCGACGTCGCTGAGCTGGATCCACTATTTGCTATCGCAGCATTCGGATGTGCGCGAGAAACTCCAGCTGGAAGTTGCACGCGTGCTAGGCAACCGCCTGGACCCCACGCCCGCCGACCTGGACCAGCTCGACTACACGGAGCAAGTCATCAATGAATCCCTTCGCCTGTATTCGCCCATTCATTCGATCTCAAGAGTTGCGCTCGAAGACGACGAAATCGGCGGCTACAGAATTCCAAAAGGCGCAATGATCTATATTTCTCTATATGCAACACAGCGACTGCCGAATATCTGGACGAACCCCGACGTTTTTGATCCTGATCGATTCACTCCAGAGGCTACCTCACAGTTGCCCAGATTTGCGTTTATTCCATTTGCTGCCGGTCACCGGAATTGTATCGGCGTGACGATGGCAATGGCCGAATTGAAGGTCGTGATTGCGCAAATCGCACAACGCTTCGTTCTCGATCTCGCCCCGGGACATCGGGTAGTTCCAGCAGCGGGCACAACGATGCACCCAAAATTTGGCATGCAAATGCGCCTCAGTTCACGCACTATTCCATCATGACCAAGGCAAAAGAATCTAAAAGCCCGGACGTCGCTGCATACTACGACCAAGCAGCCGGCAACATCCCGACGTTTACCGTTCTGAATTACGGGTATATAGACCCAATCGACGATTCACTCGTTCCATCCGATCACCCTGAAAAATACTGCCTGAAGCTCTACGAGCACACCGTGCGCGAAACGCCTCTGGCGGGCGCTCAAGTGCTTGAAATAAGCTGCGGCCGCGGTGGCGGCGCGCGCTTTCTGGCCAAAGCTTTTCAAGTGGCTCATTACACCGGCATCGATCTCAGCGAAGAAAACATCCGGTTCGCAAAGGCTGGTAATGACGGACCGGAATTCCTGCTGGGCAGCGCACAAGCCCTGGATATAGAAGACGAATCCATCGATGTCGTCATCAACATCGAAGCCTCCCATTTATATGACGACCGTAAGCAGTTTTTTAGCGAAGTCCTCCGCGTACTGAAGCCCGGCGGCTACTTCTGTTACACAGACGGCTGCTGGGCTAACGACAACTGCACCGGTGACCTGCTCGATGCTGGCTTCGAACTCATTGAGCGGCGTGAAATTACGCCCAACGTAATTGCAGCGCTGAAATTGGACAGTGAGCGGCGCGAAGCACTGTTCGATGCAATGCCGGACAAGAGCCTGATCGAAGAATACAAGGATTGGGGCGGTGTAATTGGCTACCGTGCATACCAGCGATTCGTCAATGGCGAAACTTTGTATTTCTCCCACCGTTTGCGAAAGCCGGTTTAGGTCTCCTTCGCGCTACTTGCGGCCAATAAACCCTCATGGCATCAGTGACTGCCTGAGCCCAATCTCTGGAGTAACTTTTTTGCAGCTAGGTCAAATTCTCTATTCGCGGGCACTTCGATGCCGAAGTGCGTGAACAATACCTGCTGAATATCTGCGGCATTCATCAATTCCTCGTCGGTCTTCGTACCGTCTGGCTCGAATCGAGTAAGTACGTTGTCCCTGAGTGCAATGCGATTCAGTTCTCCAGCTTTGCCGACCACTATTCGCTCTCGAAAGTGCGAATCCGGATGCGTAGTAACATAGTGATTCGCCATCTTGTAGTCAGAGGGCAACTGAGGCTGCAGATCAAACTCGTACATCGGCAGCCAATCTGCACCTACCAAAACCTGCAATTCACTTGCGGGCCCGTAAATGTCAGGCGCGTCTTGCTTGACCAATTTATACGGCTCGTGGGGCGTCTGTTGAACCACATCGAACCGGTACTCAATGGGCGCTGTGGGCGTTAAACCGCCAAACCCCACGTCGCAGATAAAGCGCTTGCTTTCAACAGCAACCAATAAAACCATGTGCGTCCGCGGATTTACCCACTCCCCAGTCAATCCCCAATTGACGCGGGCCGCAAGCGGCGTGACATCGAATCCAATAGCTTCAAGAGCAGCAGCAAACAGCCGATTCTGCTCGAAACAATATCCACCTCGGCGGCGATGTACGAGCTTTGCTTCAAGGGATGCATCATCAAGCGGCACCGGCAGACCTAGAAAGGCATTGAGGTTTTCAAACGGAATTGCCATCGGATGCAGCCGATGCAACATTCGCAAAACTTGCTCGGTCTTCGCAGCCGGCCCGCCATACTCGATCCGCTCGAAATACGCGTCTAGCTTCACGCTAATTTCTAGCTAAGCTCTTTCGGAAAGCGCTTAAATACGTTTCGCGTATTGCCTGCAAAGATCTTCTCGCGGTCGGCATCGCTGAGATCGCTGTTTCCGTCGATGTAGCGCTTTGTGTCATCGAAATAGAACCCTGTTTCCGGATCGATGCCACGTACGGCGCCCACCATTTCTGATGCGAATAGAATGTTCTCTACGGGAATGACTTTCAGCAGTAGATCGATACCCGGTTGGTGATAAACGCAAGTATCGAAATAGACATTATTCAATACTGCCTCCTTCAAAGGTGGCAGTTTCATCATGTCCGCCAATCCTCTAAAACGCCCCCAGTGATAAGGCACCGCTCCGCCACCGTGCGGAACGATAAATTTCAATTCGGGAAAATCCTTAAAGATATTGGACGTCATCATCTGCATAAACGCCACTGTGTCGGCGCTCAAATAATACGAACCTGTGGTCTGAAAATAGGGCGTATTGCATGCGCCGCTGACATGAATCATCGCCGGCACTTCAAGCTCGCACATCTTTTCGTAGATGGGATACCAGTAACGATCACCAAGCTCCGGTCCGGTAAAAAATCCGCCAGTGGGGTCCGGGTTCAAGTTACACCCAATGAATCCCAGTTCGTTAACCGTTCGCTCCAGCTCTCGAACAGATGTATCAATGTCCGCACCTGGCGACTGAGGCAACTGCGCCACGCCGACAAAATTCTTG
>JAHEEO010000122.1 GCA_024640665.1 Rhodospirillales bacterium
GTGACAGAAAACGGCGCCCGATGGGCGCCGTTTTTTTTTGCTCTTAGCGCGACTCAGATAGGCATGCTCAGACAGACATGACGCCGGTACTGTCTCCAAAGCGATCAATCTCTATGCCTTCTTTCTGCGCCATGGCCAGCAACAAGTTAGCCATCGGCGTGCCTTTGGGATTGCGGATGTGCCGGTTGCCTTCGTACAGGCCGTTGCCGCCGCCAGCGACGAAGACCGGCAATGACAAGTGATCGTGCAGGTTGGAATTGCCCATCGGGCTGCCAAATAACACGACCGAGCTATCCAGCAAGTTGCCATCGCCTTCTGGTGTGGCTCGAAGCCTATTCAAGAAATAGGACACAACGGCCACATGGTAGCGATTAATCTTGTGATACCGCTCCATTCTGACGGGGTCTTGTTGATGATGTGACAGCGCATGGTATGCGTCAGGTACGCCGCTTTCAGGATAGACCATAGCGCTCAAGTCACGCGACAGCATCATCGTGCTTACACGCGTAATGTCGGCCTTAAAGGCTAATGTCTGCAAGTCGAATAGTAACTTGACGTGTTGATCGAATGGCATTTCTGCCTGCTCAGGCCGCTCTGCATCAATCTGCGTGCTGCGTTGCGCCAAATCGATACGTCGCTCGATTTCTCGAACATCTGTCAGGTAGTCGTCGATTCGTGCGAGATCGCTGGGGCCCAGATTGCGCTTCAGCCGACCCATGTCTTGAATCACCGAGTCTAAGATGCTCTTGTCCTCATTTTTTCGAGCTGCGCGTTCTTCCGGCGTGGCACCGTCACCAAAAAGTCGTTCGAAGATTACCTGTGGGTTGCGTTCCATCGGCAGTGGCGACGACGCAGAAGACCAAGAAATTGTATTGGTGTATGCGCAGCTATAACCCACACCGCAAACGCCAAGAGAACCTACATCTTCGATACAAAGTTCCAGCGAGGGTAATGGTGATTCCTGGCCGATCTTTTTGGCGACTAATTGGTCGATTGTAATGCCAGCATGGATATCCTGGCCTTCTGTGCGTTTGGGATGCGCCGCACTCAAGAAAACCGCTGCCGTTCGCGAATGGTCTCCGGCACTTTCCTCTGGTGACAGTGACCCAGCCATTGCATGGTCGGTGTCGCTAACCACCGTAACGTAGTTCTTGAGATCACCAAGCGGCGCCAGAATCGGCGATAACGACCATTCCCTGCCGTTGCCCTCAGGGGTCCAATACCCCGGGCTTGCACCGTGAGGTACATGCAAGAAACTATAACGCGTAACCGGGGCCGGCCCAGCCGCGAATGCCGGCACCATAGCGTCAAGCAGGGGCAACGCGATGCCTGTACCAGCGCCGCGTAGAAATGTCCGGCGCGCAATGCTCTTTTTCGAGATGAACATGGTTCGATGCTCCTTCTTGGTATCTTACTGCTCAGCGACTAGTTCGCTGGATGCAGGCGTACTTTCGACTGCCCGCATCGTGAAAGGGTCGCTGGTTACGATAGCTGTGACAAGCGCCGAAAATTTATGGTCGTCGTCTGCAGTTTCACTGACAATTGAGCGGACGACCGGCATGTCGTAGTACTCGAGTCCGCGACCGAGCGCATAAGTTAATAGCTTCTCGGTAACTGTTTCAACGAAGCGATCCGAATATTTCAACAACGCCTCGCGCAAACCGCTTGGGCCGACAACTTCCGTGCCATCGACCAGTTTGGCCGTGGAATTGACCGGTTGGCCATTTTCCGTTTCACGCCAACGCGCAATCCCGTCAAAATTCTCCAAGGCAAAGCCGACCGGATCCATAATCTTGTGGCAGCCCGAGCAAAATGGTCGAGAATTGTGCAGTTCCATTTGTTGGCGCAACGTTTGCGGCCGGCTTTCGTGGTCGGCCGATTCAGCCAAGTCGGGAACATTCGGGGGTGGCGTCGGAATCGGGGCGCCAATGACATTCTCGAGCACCCAGACGCCGCGCTGAACAGGGGAAGTGCGTTCCGGGTTTGAAGTAACCGTTAACAAACTGCCTTGGCCCAATAAGCCACGTCGAGCATCGTTGGTGTGCTGCACCCGACGAAAATGGCTGCCATAGACGCCCGGGATATCGTAATGTTGCGCTAAGCGTTCATTGACGAATGTGTAGTCGGCCGTCAGCAAGTCAAGCACGGGCCGGTCGTCCCGAACGATGCTCTCAAAAAACATTTCCGTTTCCGTCCGGAAGGCACTGCGCAAGTTGTCGTCAAAGTCTGGAAAGACTTCGACTGCGCCGCCTTTCATCTCCAGGTTTCGGAGGTAGAGCCACTGGCTGGCGAAATTGTCGACAATCGCAGCGGACTTCGGATCGTTGAGCATTCTCTCAACCTGTGCGCGCAGTACTTTTGGTCTTCGCAATTGGCCACGGCTGGCGATGCTAAGCAGTTCGTCGTCAGGGATGCTGCTCCATAGAAAAAACGACAATCGCGAAGCAAGCTCAAGATCGTCAATGGGATAAATATCCCCCGGTGCAGCGTCTGCTGGCACGCGCTCAAATCGCACAACAAATTCTGGGCTGGCCAAAATGCGGCGCAGCGCCATTTCGATGCCGTCGTCGAAACTTCCTTTGGCTCGTCCTTGCGTATAAAAGTCCATCAGAGTCGAAACTTGTTCGGTGCTGACCGGTTGACGGTATGCGCGAGATGCTAAGGTTTCGATGATTTCGCGAGCGCAGTCGAGTTCGTCTGCCGTCGTTTCCGGGATGCAGGTCAGAATTTTTCGCCGCGGCGGCGTATCGCCCACACCGCTCGTATTGAACGGTCCCGTGACAGCGATGCTTGAAAGATGCGGCAGGAACGTCCAATTGGGATCGGGGTCAATGGCGGGTTCGAATAAACTAAATTCAAATGGCCTGTTTATATCTTCAAATGGCGCATGGTTCTTATCAATGAATGTTGCAGCAAGCTCATGTGGACCTGCGTTGACTGGCATGCGCACAATAATGCCATCGGCCACTTCGTAATCGGCCAAGTCATACAGCGCGATGCGATGACCATCCAGGGTGATTTCCAGCTGTTCGGTGCGGCCATTATTAGAGCCGAACATGCGTCCCCCACGCTGCACAAGGTCGGTACGGATGTCATATTCAGCGTCTACTGGAAAGTAGTGTTTTACGCGCATGCCGCCACGCGTTCCAATCGGCATCCCCGGTATATGTTCGTTTTGGGTGAGGTCGCCTGGGACCACGTATTTTGCCTGGCGGTCCGCCATGCCTTCGTCGCCAAGAGCAAGGCGACTGATCTGGCCGGCAGCAGCGACATATCGTTCGAGCAGCACCGGCGAAATGCTGAGTGAACCCGCGATATTGTCAAAACCGAAGCTCGAATCGTCGGCCGGCAGCAGGGCGGCGGCATCGACTTCTAAGTCGAGCAGGTCGCGGATCGCATTGGCGTATTCGGTTCTATTAACCCGATGCAACGCAGGTCGCCCCGGGTTTGGGTTAGCCGCAGCATGGGCATCCAATTCTGTCTTTAGATAATTAATGAAGGCTGCTTTTTGACCAGGATCGGGACGGTCTTTGATGGCCGGCGGCATCATCCCGGTGCTCAATTTTCGAATGACCAATTCCCATCTTGCAGCGTCGTTCGCAACGTTGCTCAGGTCGAGTTCCTCGAAAAAAAGCCCGGCAAACAGCGCCGCCGCGGATGTGTCGGTGCGGTTGTGGCACTCGATACAGTTTTCTGTGAGAAATGCTTCCTGTAACGATACGTCGGCGCCGTGCTGGGCGCTTTGACCCAACGCGACTGAACTCAGCAGTACCAGCGCTGCACTGTATAGGACACTTCTGCTCACCAATCTCCGCATTGCAACTTCTTCCGCTTATTTTGTCCGCTCATCAGGGCGCTTCAGAACACTGCGCACGTGCAATATCCAGCCTAATTGTTATGGTACATCACAATCTATGCAGTATCTGGCATTATTGTACATCTGCGGGCTGCTATGCTACCTGCAGTCGATTATTTTGCGCATGCAGCGTGCGCGTCAATGGGCAGGAGGTTACCGGCAACATGTTTGGCGATAAATTACGACAACGATGCATTTCCCTGGCTTGTTTAGGGCTGCTCAGTGGAGGCGTGGCCGCCCAGTCGCCTTTGGCCGACGCTGCTATGAGCAATGATTTGCCGGCGGTGCGAAGTCTGCTTCGCAGTACAGATGATGTGAACAGCGCGCAGGTTGACGGAATGACCGCTCTGCATTGGGCGATACAAAACAACAATTTGGAGATGGTCGACCGGTTGCTGCGCGCAGGCGCTGACTATCAGCTTGCCAATCGTACCGGGGCGACCCCCATTTACTTGTCTGCTATCACTGCCAGTCCGGAAATTACCGAGCGCTTGCTGGAAGCTGGGGCTGATCCAAACACACGGGTGACGACTGAGGACGAAACTTGGTTAATGCTCAGTGCGTATACCGGCAATACAGCGACAGTTAAGGCGCTGATTGACGCCGGTGCCGACCTCGATGCCGCCCAGCTGCGTGGTCAAACCGCATTGATGTGGGCTGCAGCGGAAGGTCATACAGAAGTTATTACTCTGTTGGCAGAACATGGCGCGGATCTTGATGCTGCATCGATCGCCTCGGCAAGGCCCGAGCGCCGCCCAGCCGGTGGTATGACGGCATTGTTATTTGCTGCCCGCCAAGGCCATCTAGAAGCTGCTCGGGCCCTGCTTGCGGCTGGCGCGGACGTCAACCACGCGAGTGCGGACAGCACGAGTCCGTTGTTGATTGCCGTTGTGAATGGACACAACGAATTGGCCTATTCATTGTTAGAGGCGGGGGCGGATCCCAGTATTGCCGACAGCAATGGGCGAGCACCGTTATTCGCGGCCATTGATCTGCGGAATCAGCAGTGGTCCCAGGCACCGGCGCCGAAGCTGCCTCAAGATGCGCATATGACAATGATCCGCGCGCTGGTTGAAGCAGGCGCAGACATTGAGCAGCCGCTGGCCGGACAAGTATCGCATCGCGGCTCATTTGATATGCGGTGGACAGAGCTTGAGGGCGGTACGCCGTTTCTTAGGGCGGCATGGAACGGTGATGTCCAAGTCATGAAGTTCTTACTGGAGCATGGCGCTGACCCGCATGCGAAAACCGTCAAAGACGAAACCGCCTTGCTGTTGCTGGCAGGTGCCGGTTGGCCGCTCGGTCAAGGTTATCTGCGCAGCGATGAAGAAATCATGACTGCCCTCGATATGCTGGTTAGCGATTTTGGAATGGACATAAACGCGCGAACGACCGAAGGCATAACGCCGCTCATGGGCGCCGTGTTCAAGGGTACCAACAATGTGGCTGAATACTTGATTAAGCATGGCGCGGAACTGGATGCCGAAGACAATGAAGGGCGTTCTGTTTATCGCTGGACCCTTGGCGTACCCGCCAATATGGGACAGCCGCCGCGGGCGCAACCGGAGTCAGAGGCGCTGATCGTAGAGCATCTTGAAGCAAGCGGATTGCCGATATCTGTTGGCAGCCAGGCCACAGCTTACTGATTCGACACAACGCCCGGCGGAGTTTTGCGCCGCTTCTAACGAACGACAATTCATATACCGATAACGAGAAATGGCGGTCGATTTTTGGTCTACCGCCATTTCTTGATTCAGCCAGCCGCCTGGAAAGCTAAATGCTGAGGCCAAGATGCTCAGCTCATTTCAAAGCACGTCGCTTTACATATATGCGAACGCTGCGCAGTTCCAGTTCCAGGGCTCGGCCCCTTCCTGGTGCGCTGCTATTGAACTAACTCCAGGGCGATTTGGACTTCCACGTCTTGTCCAACCCACGATGTATCGTTCCAACCTTGGCCGACATTGAAGTCGAACCGATTGATGGTCATCGTGCCATTGAATTTAGCAGTGGATCCCGATGCGGCGAAGTTGAAGTTCATGGTTGCCGGCTTCTCGGTTCCTTTCAGCGTCAATGTGCCTTCCGCTACGTAACCGCCGTCATCGCCAGCGGTAATGGAAGTCGATTTGAAGCTGGCTTCCGGCGTGTTGGCGCTGTCGAACCAATCCATGTCGGTCAATGCAGCGTCCCTATCATGATCGCGGGTATTAACAGTGCTAGTGTCGACTGTGCCCACAATGCTGCCACTCTCAACCGCTGCTGGATCTATGTTGATCTGCGCGGAGAATGTTTCGAAGCGACCAGTAAACTTGGTGCCCTGTTGGACAGCTGAAAACTGCACGGACCCCATGCCCTGCGCTAGCTGCCATTCAGCAGCGCTCACGGAACCGATGAGACCGAACGCGGTGGTGGAAAATGCAAGCCATGCAAGGTAGTTTCTTTGCTTCATTTGTCTAATTACCTATCGATTAAAGCTGCCCCATTGTATCGGCCAGCGAAGATTGCGCAATCAAGATATTCAGACACGATTCAGCTGTGCTGTGATACCAAGCAACCTGCCGGCCGCCGCCTAGCCTCAGTTGATGGCGAAGCAGAAGAACAAACCATCGCCGCCAGTGTTGATCAAGCTTTGCTGGCTGCAACCAATCGATGGATGGGCCGCATTCCAGGGTGAGTAGCCAATTTGCCCGCTGCGGTCGTGATGGCCGACCATGGCGCCGCCGTCTTCGCTGTTGCTCGTCCAGTTTCCACAAGTGAGTAGAGCGTTTTCGCCGTCGAGATTCAGCGTGTCGATGAGCGAATATGGCCACGCAGTGCCGTCTGCCTGTGATCCAGTCAAAACGTCGTGGCGGTTCGGCTGATCGCCGGATCCGTTGATGACGTTGCCATTTTCGTCGAGGGCTGTCTCTTTGTTGACATTGTTGCTGTCTGAATGCAGGTCGGCAACATCGTGCGCAATCATGACTCCGTCGGCGTTATACCAGGGGCCCAGGCCGATACGATCACGCGCATTTATCGGTGCGGCCGGCGAAGTCAGGCTCAAATACGCATGCCAAGTCTTGTCCCCTGCATCTGCTTCTTCTGCGAGTTGCTGGCAATGCCGGTCCGCTCCTCTAAGGCCGCCGAGATTGGCGCCGTCGCCCGGGCCTGCGCTGGTCAAAAAGAAACTCATGTCAGTATCCTGTGCAAATGCGCTATGACAGGCGCCGACGAGCAGTGTGAATAGGACTTTTCTAGTGAGTATCTTCATGGCTTTCCCCGAAGCTATTTTGAGTTGGCGACTTTGGCTGGTTGGTCTGCAAGTCGGACGCGATCGTGTGGTTGTAAAAAATCAACGATAGGGCCCTTCGGCACGATACCCAATGGATTCCGCAGCTCACTCAGCGAGTGATAACCGTGCTTGTAGAGATCTGGAAATACCGTCTGCGCGACGCCGGGAGTCTGATAAAGGTCGCGCGTGTAAGGCCAGAGATTTGGGTAGTCCATTAGCCGGCGAATATTGCACTTGAACGCATAGTGATACGCGACGTCGAACCGAACCAGCGTTGGAAATAATCGCCAGTCCGCTTCTGTTTGTTCGGCCCCGCATAAGTAGCGCCTTTTTTCCAAGTGCGCGTCGAGTTTGTCCAGCGTCTCGAATACTTGTACGCATGCCTCATCATAGGCTGCTTGAGTAGTGGCGAAACCGGCGCGATATACGCCATTGTTTAGCGTGGAGTAGATTAGATCATTGAGTGAGTCGATCTCTTTTGCGTGTTTTGCCGGATAGAAGTTCTTTTTATTTGCGCCAACAGCGTCGAACGCGCTGTTGAACATACGGATAATTTCGGCCGACTCATTATTGACCGCCCGTCCAGTGTGGGAGTCATATAGCAGCGGGACAGTAACGCGTCCGGTAAACCCGGGATGGGCGTCCGCATACACCTCCCACAGCGCAGATTTGCCTAGACAACGGTCCTTGAATTCGTCCGATGAGTTGTCGAAAACCCAGCCTTGATCGCTTCGTTTGGGTGTCGTTACCGACACGCTGATGATGTCGTTGAGACCTTTCAGCTGACGCAACAAGAGCGTCCGATGCGCCCATGGACAGTTATAGGAAACAAACAGGTGATAACGACCCGCCTGGGCGGCAAAGCCCGCGTCGCCTGAGGCGCCAGCGCTGCCGTCCGGGGTTACCCAGTGACGAATGGAAGACGCTTCCCGCTGCCAGTGGCCGTTATCGAAATGTAGCTTGGATGCTTCTTCATCAGTCGTCCAAGCGCCGTTGATCATGACTCCCATGCCGCGTGATGCTAACCGAACCGCTTAGCCCATGGCCACCTCAATGAGTATTGCGATGCGCTTTGCTGTGCGGGTGATGGTATCCAGATGCAAAAACGGCTCGCTGCCAGAGGCTGCGAGCCGTTGTTCTGTGCGACGGGTTGGCTGCAGCGCAGCTAGCGCCACCTTAACAAACGCGGTTAGTCGCGCGACATGAATAATCGCAGCACGTACCAGAACATCATTGCGATGCTCGCGAATAGTTGCAGCGAAGCCGCGACATGCCGGTCTTCTGGGTAGTGATGCAGGACATTGGAGGTGTCGTACAAGACTGCGCCGCCGGCAAAGCCGATCATGGCGACAGAAAACCAGGTACCCAGCTGAAAGCCGAACAACACGCCTGCGACAATTGCGACCAGTGCCAATACGAATGCCCAGGTCAGTATTCCGCGTAAGAAGGAAAAGTCCTTCTTAGTAACGAAAACGACTGCCGTGAGTGCCCCGACGCCAAGCAGCGTTACGCCAGCAGCGCTTTCGATGACCCCCGGTTGAGTCATCTGCGCGATGTACAACATCGGCACAAAAATAATGGCCTGCATGACGACATAGGCCGCTAGCGCCGCGTACTGCAAACCTTGGGATTCGACTGTATGGGCAACATGAGTAGCGCCCCAGCCGACGAGCATGAAAGCACCGAGAATGAGCAACCAGTTGAAGCCCAGCATCGTCATGGCGATTTGCTCTGCCATACCCGAACTGAACAGGTAGCTTTCGATGGCTGTAAAGCCAAGTATGGCTACTGCCACGTGGCTATAAGTTCGCCAGATGAACGCGGACCGTGTTTCGGGGCTCGCGTTAGAAACGACGTTACCGCGTGATAACACTTGCTGCATCATGTCCTCCAGAGCAGTTATCTAAGCATTCCAGTCTATCACTGCGACGCGCTGTGTCTATGTGCCTGCGCACAATCTACCTGCCTCCGGCTCGATCAATGCCGGCTCATGGCCGCAGTACGTCTAGAGATAGGGTTGGCAGCTCAGTGCTTCAATACCCATGAGAATGAATCGCAGTGCACGCCGCATGGGCCCGCGACGCAGCCCGATTGCGGGTTCAGCCAGCCGTCTCAGCTGCAGTGTAGAAAACGTCGCAATAAGGGGTTTGATGTCGATGAAACTGCAGACTTGTAACAGAGTTCATCGCGAAGACGAGCAGTGTTCGTCTAGAATTGGCGATTATGTACTTTT
>JAHEEO010000290.1 GCA_024640665.1 Rhodospirillales bacterium
TTAGCCAACTCGTATATCCGCTGCCCATAGCGGGCGGACTGGGCATTCATGCAACATTAGACTTGGCGCATCGCCTCCGCTTCGGACCGGATGTCGAATGGGTAGACAGCCCCGACTATCAAGTCGATCCCGCGCGAGCGCAACAGTTTGTCGCAGCGATTCGCGAATACTGGCCGGACGTCAAGGCGGCGCGACTCCGTCCTGCGTATGCCGGCGTACGGCCCAAACTCGCCGCTCCAGGCGCGCCAGCTGCCGATTTCAGAATAGAAAAACGCGCGCTGGGAGCAAATGCGGTGACGGTGCAGCTATTGGGAATCGAATCGCCGGGACTCACGGCATCGCTTGCTATAGGCGACTATGTTCGAGCGCTATTGGACCGTAAGGATTCAGCCGATTAATGACTGTAGCGCCAGCAGCAGCGTTCCAGTGATCAAGCTTGCAAGGCTGATTGATGCGCTCCACCGGGCAATACTTGATGCCTGATTGAGACAGAAATAAATGGGGGCGGCTGGAAGCGTGATGGCGTAAACCAATGAACGACCGCAATTCGCAAACATGGGATAACGGGCAGACCAACTAAGCAATTCAACCTGCGCCGCCGCTGCCCGGGCAATCTGTTCGTCAGAGCCGATTGCGCGACGCGCAAACTCAATTGCTGCATCTAGATCGAGGCGATTCGACTGCGCTTCCTCAAGCAAGTCGTCGTAATGGTCCTGCAATTCTGCGACGAGCATTTTCGCACATTGCGCACTGACTCCGCCGGTCCTCAGCAGCTTTTCTAACTGTGAAAACTGCGGCGGTGCTTCATGCATTCTGCGGGCTCTCCAATACCGATTGGATGCCGTTCTTGATGCGCTCCCATTCACCGGCAAGTCGATCGAGGCGCTGCTGCCCTGTCGGCGTCACTGAATAATAGACTCGCGTCCGGCCGTTGACCGCTTTGCGCCTGGCGCTTAACGAACCATTGCGTTCGAGACCATGCAAAACAGGATAGATGACGCCCTCGCCCAGACGGATAGCTTCGCTGGTTACGACTCGAACGGCTTTAACGAGCTCGTAACCATACATTTCTTGACGCGCCAGCAATCGCAAGACCAGCAGTTCCGGCACTCCGCTCATGAATGGTGGGTTTGTCTGGCGAATTGTCATCTCGAAAGCTGCTCTAAATTTAAGAATAAACTTACTTTGCCTTTCGAGGCATGTCAATGCGTTGCGTTAGAAAGACACGGCTCCAGCGATCAGCCTAATCGCCATGACGACCAGCAACGCCCGAACAAGCAAATCGAATATTGACGGCGCGATGAACTTCCGCAGCCAAGTTCCGACCGGCACAAAGGCAACGGCCGGTAATACAGCGAGTGCGCTCTGCCACAACAGCTCTGTTGCGTAATACCCGCTCCACGCAAGCACCATGCAATGGGCTGCAGCAAAAGCACAAAACGGCGCGCAAACTGCGTACACATACTGTGCTGGCTGCAGCTTCAAAGCGTCGGTATACGGGACGATAATTGGCGCAGATATCCCGGTTGCGGCCTGCATAGCACCGGCAGAGACCCCTACCAGCGGTGACCACCGCAGGCGCGCCGGTAATGCCAAGCGAAACTGCGGATGCAGAAATCGAAACAGCAAATAGGCAAATATCCAGACGCCCAACGCCAAGGCCAAAGTTGCGTCGCTTGCCCACGCCAATATGCTGGCACCCAGACCGGCGCCAAGCATTCCGCCAACCAAAATACGCGGCACTTCAGGCACTGCGAAGCGCTCACTTCGATGCGACCATGCTTGGACGAGATTTAGGACAAACGATGGAATAACCATCACGAGCACGGCGCGCTCAACGCCAAGAAAGCCGGCCATTACGGGCACAGTGATCAGCGGGAGTCCAACACCTGTCACACCTTTCATCAGCCCACCTAAGGCCAATGCAAGACAAATGATACCGAGTTCCAGCCAGCTTTCAGTCAAATCTAACTCGAGATTGATACGCTACCAAAGCGGAGCGGTGGCCGTATAGAGCCCACCGTCGTCGCCCAGCTCAGACCACGCGAAATAAAGCTGATCGTTAAAAACTTGCATCTGCGGCACATCGGTTGGCAACGTAGCATCCGTATGTGAGATCACTCGCTGCTCGCCGAGCGAGTCGTCCGCATTGATGCGCTGAACGACTAGATCCATACCTGGTGAGGCGCCTCTTTGCCACCAGCTGACAAACGCGACACCATCGCGCAAGACAACATCGACTTGGCCAAACGAGCCGGCGCCAGCCAAATCCACGGGGTCTGCAAATTGCCGCCCGCCGTCATGGGATCTCGAAAAGCGGATCTTTGGGGCATCATCGGCTGCCGTAAACCAAGCGACAACAACTTGCGAATCCCTTGCAGCCACGGCGGGGCCATTTACAGGGCAGCCGTCGATCACCCAGTTATCGGGTCCAAGGGTCACGGCTTCCGACCAACTCGCCTGCGCGTTCAGTAGAGCGCCGCTTTGGACGCCCTCAGGACTGCGCCGAACCGTGATGTCCCGCACCTCGGTTTGGCTGCGATCCCGATAAACGACAACCGGCCCACGCTCAGTAGCTGCCGCATCTGTCTGACAACAATCGCAAACCAGCTGATCGATTTCGCCCCGCTCTAATATATCGCCAGAACGATCCATTAGCGCAAATCGCAAA
>JAHEEO010000004.1:0-5236 GCA_024640665.1 Rhodospirillales bacterium
AGTGCACCACCGGGTCCGGGTGTGCCGCCATATTGCACGGGCGGTGTGAGCGGATCGAGGTCGGTATCAATTAATTGTCCGGTGCCAGGTGCCGGGCCTTGGTATCTATCCGCATAAGTCGTGACCGGAACAGACGGGGTCAAAGGATCGCCGTCGTCATCCCAGAATCCTGTGTAAGGCCGCGGATTAGGCTGCTGCGGAATGCCGTTGGCTTCGAGGTGGGTCTGCTCAATTTTCGTGTATAAACTGAACTTCTCACTCGGCTCCCATAGGAATCCTAGTCTGAAGTTGTTGTCAATTTGATCGCCAGGCGTATTGGATTTTCCGCCCGTGCTGACGCCACCCGAAATATTCTCGTAAAAGCTGTCGCGCGTATCGGTCATATAAGCGAGCCGTGCCGCCATATTGTCAGAAATCGGCAGATTGACAGCACCTTGCACCTTGCGGGTATTGTAGGTGCCAGCCTGGGCCTCGATGAACCCGTTCAGCCCATCGAAATTAGGTCGCGCCGAGTTGATCAAAATAGCACCACCGGCAGCCGATTGACCTACGAACGTCGCCTGCGGACCGCGCAAGACTTGCACATCACCGACATCGAAAAAGCCGCTGGCCAGAGACATCTCTTCGCCCTGCGTTGCGCCATCGAAAAATACCGGCACACCCACCTGCTCGGACGGGCCACCGGTTGATGGATTGCCGACGCCGCGAATATTGGCTTGGACGTATGAACCGTTTTGATAGAACTGCAGTCCAGGGACGGCATTTTGCAGGTCGATCACGTCTTTGATTTGGTTAGTCGCCAGAAAGTCCGGTGACAGCACCTCCATCGAAATTGCCACGGTCGCCTCTGTCTGAGCGCGTCGTTCAGTCGTGACAACGATTTCCTCTAGCCGTCTATCTTGTGCAAAGGCACCGCCAGCGCCCACTGTAGACATCGCAATGGCACTTGCCACGGCAATCTCCAAGGGCCTACGTTGCCGCTTAGTTAAGTACTTCATTAAGTTCCCCCCCATGGGTATATGTGTCAACACGATAATGACAAGGTCTGATGTTCGAGGTTAAAGATCGCTGCGATGCACTCGTGTTTAGCGTACGGCTGGGCGGAATCAACCCCCCCGTTAAACTACGGTGCCTAAAATGCACGAGTTCCAGCGTCTGCGTATCCAAGAATGAAGATGCCCCCCAATGAACTCCACTGAAAACAGAATTAGCCTTCTGCTATCAACGTCTTGTTGCTAAATGCCAACAATAGCGCCTTCGCCAAAGCAAACCAATATTCCGTTATTCCCGATACTAGCTTAATTACTAGTGCAAGAAAACCACGCTACAGATATCTGCTGCACCCGCTATTTTCCGCCAAGTCGTTTACATAAATGGCCGGCCGCGCTCAGCATGACCTTTCCAAGGGTGGATCGCCGCCGGCCATCGCATCGCAGATCCACACGGATCACCGTCAAAAGGCGGCGCTGCCGCCCTAGAATATGTAAAATAACCAGCAGCCGTCAGCTCGACCCCCGCTGCGAACATCAGCCGAGCGTCAGCGCGCATGTCCTTCATTTGCCTTGTGTTATTGGGTCAATAAGCCCTCCATCTAGCGAAACTGAGAAGCAGCCATGGGACCAGAAGCTCTAATTTGAGTATGGTTTTAAGACCTGAGGTGATACCGCAAGTCCAGCCAAAACGTGAGCCGCGTCACTATTTATTGAGAAATCAAACTTGCGTCACACGTCACCGGCCACAGCAAATGTAGACTCGTGTTGATAGCACCTAGGGTGTTGGCGGTGTATTTGGTTTTTGAGAATCCGCGATGCGGGAGTACGCGATGAATCAGCGAGGGTTTACCCTGTGGGAACTGCTGGTTGCGATGCTCGTAGTGGGTATCGTGCTCGGCTTTGGCGTGCCGAATTTTATGGCGTTCTCGCGCAATAGCGAGATGGCCGCCGCCGTCAACAGCTTTGTTTCAACGCTCCATTTCAGCCGGTCCGAAGCGGTCAAACGGCAGGTCCCGATTACGCTTTGCGGCACAACAACGCCGCTGGTCGCGGCCCCGGCGTGTGATGGCGGCAGCGGCGGCTTCTTTGCCTTTACCGATCTCAATGATACCGACGGCGATGGTCTTCCCGATGGCAATGGCGCATTCGATGGCGGGGACCAGATTCTGGTCCAGCGTGACCGTCCTGCCGCAGCCATCAATACATCTGTCGCCCCAGCTACTGCAAGTTCCGTTACTTACCGGCCCGACGGGTTTATCGATACGACCTTGAACCCATTGGGACAAATTCTCTATTGCGATGAAAGAGGCAATGTTACTGGACCCGGCGGAGACTCGGTTGCCCGCGTTGTTCTGATTGCCCGAACCGGTCGCCCGCAGTTGAGGCGCGATACGGCGTCGGTTGCTGCGGCAGCCACAGCAACCGGAGGAACATGCCCATGAAGATCATGCGCAAGAAAAACACCGGCTTTACGCTGATAGAAGTGATGGTTGCTTTGGCCGTGCTTTCTATCGGCATGCTGGGAATCGCCTCGCTATTTACCCAATCGCTCGGTGCAACGCGGACGACCCAATACCGTGGCCAGGCTATCAACCTGCTGACCGACATGGCTGATCGAATTCGGGTCAATCGCTCAGCTGAAGCGGCTTACGAAGGCGCTGGGGCCGATAACAACTGTGACCCCGCAGGTGGTGCGACCTGCACGCCAGCTGAAATGGCGGCGCACGATCTATTCGTCTGGGGTGCGCAAGTCCAGGCGCTACTGCCCGGCGGTGCCTGGACGGTTGCCCACGATGGTACGACAGCGCCGCCCACGTACACGATCACTGTTACTTGGTCGGAAATCGGCGAAGCTGCGCCGGTCTCCGCGCAGTTCGATATTCAAGTACCCACGATTTAAACCGGACGCATTATGAAGCCGCCATATCCACTCCTCGAGCAACACAGCACGCGCCGGCAAATCGGTTTTACGCTCGTTGAATTGATGGTCGCGCTGGCGATCGGATCGTTCCTGATCCTTGGTGCGACACAAGTGTATATACAAGGTCGCACGACCTTCCGTATAAATGAGTCGATTGCGCGTCTGCACGAAGATGCCCGGTATGCATTGCAGCTCATGGAGCCTGATATCCGCATGGCGAGCTACTTCGGCATGCAGTCGCGCCCCGACCGCATTCAAAACGCTGCAACATCAACCGATCCCATACCTGCCGGTCTAGGGGTGGCCAATGACTGTGGCACGAACTGGACAATCGACTTAGCAACGCCAATTGAAGCGACGAACAATGCGTACACGTGGACGTGCGCAGCAACTGGCGGTGCTCAGGCCGGGAGCGATGCGCTCATCGTTCGCCGAGTGGCCGAAGATCCAACCACCGGCGCGCTGAATGGCAATACCATGTATTTGCAATCAGCGCGGGTTCTCAACAATCAGCTTTTCGTGGGGTCCTCTGGCATTCCAGCCGGGTTTACGGCAGCCAATTCGCTGACCCATGAACTCGTAGTCAGCGGCTACTATGTCAGCGCCCAGTCAAGTTTGGGCGCGAACATTCCTTCGCTGCGGCGGCGGTTTCTGGACAACGGCGCCGGTGGCCCAACACTCAGCGATGAAGAAATACTGCCGGGCGTCGAAGATCTGCAGATTGAATTTGGCATAGATACCGATTTGCCGGGAACCGTGAACCGCGGTTCCGTCAATCGCTACGTTAATCCAGACAATGTAATCATCGACCCAACCAATGTGGGCTTCGACCCGAATGCACAGATTCTCGCAGTGCGCTTGTGGCTGCTGGTTCGTGCCGAGCTGGCCGAGAATGGCTATGTCGATGCGAACGTCGGCAATATCTATGCGTATGCGGATCGGGACTGGGGCGGTGCGCCTGCCCCGACCAATGTGCGCCGCGTATTGGTTTCCAAGACAATTTTCCTGCGTAACGCAAGGTCAACAATCTAATGAACAAGCATTACATCGAAAGTGCGAAAGCGAGTCAGCGCGGCGCTGCGTTGATCGTCGGACTCATCCTGATGCTCGTGCTCACAGTGCTGGGCGTGTCGGGTATGACAGATTCAATTTTTGGCCTGACGATGGCGAGTAATTCGCAGTTGCAGCAAAACGCTTTTCAAGCTGCAGAAACAGGCATTGATATCGCTATTGAAACGCGTAATTTTACGACGACGGGACCCGTGAATGTGGCGGGTCCAATTGGCAGCGGCACTTATTCAACAAATGCAACTATGCAATTTCAAGTGACAACCCCGGTGCCTGACACCGCATTTAGCATGGGCGTCGGGCCTGGCAGCGTTCAGGCTTACCATTTCGATGTGCAGGCGACTGGCACGGGTCCTGAAAATGCGCAGTCAGTAAACAATCAGAGTTTCTACGTTATCGGGCCTGGTAGCTAATGGTCTGATTCAGAGGACGAATTTATGCAACGGCTAATACTCATTTTTGTTTCCGGGCTGTTTTTGGTGCCGCAGGCCTCATTTGCGTTGCGCGTGCTGGAACAACTGGAAAGGTCCTACGAATTGTCGCTTGCAGACGTCACTGTGCCGCGCAGCACAACGAGTTCAGTGCTGTTTCGCACTTGTGATACCTGCACTACGCAGTCGTTAGCGGTAACTCCCAGCACAAAATACTTCGATGACGAACGTGAGTTGACACACGCGGAATTGTTGTCGGCAGTCGACTCAATTCGGCAGCAACCCGGCGGCAATGAAGGTACGTTGGTCGGGCTTTTTTATGACATCAAAACGAACGTGGTTACCCGAATAATCTTTATTAGGAATTTCACCCGGTAGCAGTTGGCCATGGAAGGCAAGAACTACACGAGGACACATACAATGAAGCTGTCAAATAAACATTCGCTCTGGGCTGCGGCTGGGTTTCTGTGGGCCATCGTGTCTGGCGTCCCAGCGTTCGCCGATGATACCGAGCTCTTCATTGGCACCACGGGTGCAGGAGCCGGTACACAACCCAATATTCTGTTGGTGTTAGATACGTCGATCAGTATGCGCGACAATGTCAACACTCAACCGCCGTACGATCCTGCAACTACGTATGCCGGTAGCTGTTCATCGACGCGTTATTACTGGAGCCAGGAGGGTGAGGCGCCGCCCAACTGTGCGTCGTCGACCACGAATAGTTGGTTTAACGCCTCCTATTTCGCTTGTAACGCGGCATTGACGGCATTCACAGCCGATGCCGGCAACTTTACTGATCGGATGGCGATGTATGACACAAATGG
>JAHEEO010000004.1:5246-33005 GCA_024640665.1 Rhodospirillales bacterium
AACCGCCGTACGATGCTGCAACTACGTATGCCGGTAGCTGTTCAGCTACGCGTTATTACTGGAGCCAAGAGGGTTCTGCGCCCCCTACCTGTGGCGATAATAGTTGGTTTAATGCCTCCTATTTCGCTTGTAACGCAGCCCTGACGGCCTTCGCAGCCGATGCCGGCAACTTTACCGATCGGATGGCGATGTATGACACAAACGGCGGTGGCACCAACGAGCGTTGGGAACGATTCAATTCAAGTCGCCACTCAGAATATGTTGAGTGCGAACTAGACAATGGCATCCATGGTAACGGCACGTCGGGCAGCGTGTATGCGCAAAACAACGACACAAGCAACTTGTGGAGCAGTGACGCTAACGACGCGGTTGCTTGGGGCGCCTCTCCAACAGACCAACGGTATACGGTCTATCAAGCCAATTACGTTAATTGGTACTACGGCACCACTACTTCGACGCCCAAGATCGATATCGTAAAAGACGTTACGACCAATCTTGTCAGTGGCATCAATGGCGTCAACGTAGGTTTGATGCGTTTCAATGTAAACAATGGCGGTACCATCATTAACGCGATTGATGATATTGCAACCAATCGCAGCACTTTGGTTTCTGCTATTGCGGGTTTGGCCGCGGATGACTGGACGCCGCTGTCAGAAGTCTTGTATGAGGCGGGCCTTTACTATCGTGGCGCGGCTATCGACTATGGCAATGTTGCGCCATCGCCTTATGCAACCGCGAATGCTCGGGCCGGTGCATCCGGCACCCCAGAGTATAACCAGTACGAATCGCCAATCGAATTCGCCTGCCAGAAGAACTTCATCGTGTTCTTGTCTGACGGCATGCCTTTCGGTGATGGTGACGCAGATAGCGAGATTACGGGTCAGCCCGGGTTTACTGCTGCCACAGGCAGCGGCTCTTGCGCAGGTGGCAACTGTCTCGATGAAGCCGCCGAGTACCTCTACAACCGTGATTTGATCGACGATACAGTCTTGGCAGATCAGCAAAATGTCGTTACTTATACTATCGGTTTCGACATTGACTTGCCCTTGCTGGAAGATGCCGCAATCGCCGGCGGCGGCGAATACTTCAGGGCGAACGATACAGCTTCTCTCACGACTGTATTGACGAACATTGTTACTTCAATCTTGGATACGCAGACCACATTTTCTGCACCGGCTGTTTCAGTCAATAGTTTCAATCGAACCCGTAATCTCAATGACCTGTTCGTTGCGGTTTTCCGGCCCGACGGCACGGTGCATTGGCCCGGCAATTTGAAAAAATATCGACTGGATCCCGCCAACAACGAAATCGTGGATGCCGATGGTGTGTCAGCAGTCGACGCCGCTACCGGGTTTTTCACAGATACATCGCGTAGCTTTTGGAACGTAGCAGCAGACGGCTCTGATGTGACTGCTGGAGGCGCCGCAAGCAAGCTGCCCGACCCAACTGTGCGCAACGTGTACACGTATCTCGGCATCAGCAATAATTTGACCGCCGGCTCCAATGCCGTGAGCACGTCAAACGGCCTGATAGACGACGTCGTCCTCGGTATTGGGAATCCCGGCGATCCAAGCGTTACGCAAGTGATCAATTTCGCGCGCGGCGTGGACGTGAACGATTACGATGGCGACGGCGATACCAGCGAGGCCCGCAATCAAATGGGCGACCCGCTGCATGCCCAGCCAGTGACGGTTATCTATGGTGGCACAACGGCATCGCCGGATCTCGACGATGCGGCCGTCTTTTTCGCGACAAATGACGGGTATATGCATGCAGTCGACCCTGCAACCGGCGAAGAACTTTGGTCCTTTATTCCGCCAGATTTTCTGCCGGACCTGGCTGCGCTTTACGACAACGAAGCGACGTCAAACAAACATTACGGCGTGGACGGCAATCCAGTGCTGCAAATCGTTGGTGATAACGATGGCATCATCGAAACCGGCGAAAAAGTCTATTTGTACTTTGGAATGCGCCGTGGTGGTTCGTTCTACTATGGCTTGGATGTGACGAACAAAACTTCGCCGCAGTACTTATGGCGGCTCGATACCGGCACTTTACCCAGTGCGGGGCAAAGCTGGTCGACGCCGGTCCCGACAAAAGTCACGGTGGGTTCGGGTGCAGGCCAGAACCCGGATCGACTGACGCTGGTTATCGGAGGCGGCTATGACACGGACCAAGACGGTACAACGACAGTCACCGATAACGTCGGCAATGCTATTTATTTCGTGGATTCCGTCAGCGGTAATCTGCTCTGGCACGCTGCCGACTCTGGATCTAATCGAGATCTCACGGCAATGCAATATTCGATTCCGGGCGACATCAAGGTAATCGACCTTGATTCGGACGGTTTCGCTGATCGCATGTATGCTGCCGACATGGGCGGACAGGTCTGGCGGTTCGACATTCTCAACGGACAGCCGGTGAACGGTTTGGTCAATGGGGGTGTTATTGCCCAGCTTGGCGCCGCGCCGTCTGGCACGCCTACGGCCGCAGACAGCCGCCGATTTTACTATTCGCCCGACGTGTCGCTGGTTACTACCGCAGGGCCTACCTACATTCACGTCGGCATTGGTTCTGGGCATCGGGCCGGGCCCAACGGCACCAGTACGCAGGATAGTTTTTTCGCATTGAGAGACCATCTGCCATTCACGGCGCGATCGCAAATTGGGTACGACGCATTAGCATCATCACCCATCGTGGTAAGCGACTTAATCGACGTTACCGATGACCTCACTACTGTGGTCCCTGAAGGCAGTGCAGGCTGGAAGCTTGAATTGCGGACGGGTGGCTGGAGCGGAGAAAAGGTTTTGGCTGAGGCTCGAACGTTTAATAATCAGGTGTATTTCACAACGTTTACTCCTGGCGTGGCCGCCGGTAGTTCGAGTTGCACGCCGCGTCTTGGAACCAACCGGCTGTATATAGTCGATGTCGCGACTGGTGCGCCAGTGACCAACTTAGACGGCTCTGCAGATACGGACCCGTTGACAGAAGCGGATCGCTTTACGGAATTTAACGGTTCTATTTCGAGCGAAGTCGTGTTCTTGTTTCCTTCTCCAGACGATCCGTCCACTTGTGTTGGCAGCGAATGCACGCCGCCGCCGGTGGCCTGTGTCGATCTGTTTTGTTTCCCGCCAGGGTTTGCCAATGATCCAGTGAGAACATTCTGGAGCCAGGAAAACACGTATTAGCTAGGCTAATCGAGTAGTAATGATGAAAACGAGCAGATACCTAGGCTTTAGCCTGATCGAGTTATTGGTCGTCTTAGTCATAATTTCGATTATCGGAATCATTGGCATACCCAGCTACCGTGGGTACATGCAACGAGCCCAGCGCACTGAGGCAAAGGATGCCTTGGTGCGCTTGGCAACCAATCAAGAACGCTTCTATCTGCAAAATAATACCTACACGTCCGATCTGACTCAGTTAGGGTTTTCTGCATCGGCTGAGACAGAAGGTGGGCTTTATGGCCTGTCGGTAGCGGCCAATCAGCTGACATTCACCGCAACTGCGGCGCCCACCACGAGCAGCGGGTTAATCGACCCCGATTGTACGAGTTTTACGATTAATCAAGCCGGCACGCGTGGGGCCTCTCCCGATCCCGCCGGCAAGTGCTGGTAGTCAACGCCTTCAACTCAATAGGCTCCGGGCGTGCTTGCCGCGGCTATACCCTTGTGCAGCTGCTCACAGTATTGATCCTAATTGCAGTTCTAGCAGGTATGGCGATTGCGTCTTATCGCATGTACGTTGAAAGGGCGCGCGTCAGCCAAGCTATCGGTGAGCTCGGCCAGTTGGAGATCGCAATCGAGCAATTCTCCACGAACAACGACGGGGATTTGCCCATTGCTCTCGCGGTCCTCGCAGTTGCGGATACCACCGACCCTTGGGGTACCACTTATCAGTACGTGAATATTTCGCTGGGCGGGGCGCCAAGGACGGATCAAGCAGGCGTGGCCGTAAATACAGATTACGATTTGTTCAGTATGGGGCAGGACATGTCCACGGGTTTATCGCTAACTGCGACCGCCAGCGAAGATGACATTATTCGCGGCAATAACGGCGGGTATCTTGGACCCGTTGCCGACTATTCTCGGTTACCTTGATGCCGACGGCTCTCTTGTTAATTAACATACGTGGATTGCCGGGTGCAAAGATTGTGTCACTGAGCGGCAAATTCAGCTAGCTATCTGGGTGGCCGATGCCCGTCAATCAGTCGTTGTAACCTGCCAGTTCGAGATAGCCTATGCCGGTGAGAGAGGCGGATGTTTCAACGCTCGAGGCCGTTACGGCACCTTCCCAATATCGCAGGCCTAGATTCAATTCTTGGTTGTCCTGACGAGGCTCGACCAAAAGATCAATGCCAAGCGATTCGATCGATACCCGCCAATCAACAGGATACTGGATGTTGCTGATCGGGCTGCGCCATTGACGCATGATTTGCATGTTTACGTCTTCGCGCGACAAGCGGGTGACTTGGCCATCGGCCGACGAAACCGAGCCGCCGCTGTATTCGTTTGCTGTCCCGTCATCGTTGCGTAATCGGTAAAACATCAGGTCACGCCCGTCAGACAACTGCAGCGAAAGCCAATCCCATCCCGTCACGCGCTCACTCAGCGCACTGGTGCCCCACTCGCGATCGAGCCACGCCCAGCCTTTGACCGCCAGGCCTTCCTCATTCGGCAGACTGATATTGCCGGAGACAGAAAGCCTCGGTAGCGAATAGTAGTACGAGGCATTGCCTGGTTCGGGTCCTTTTGGGTCGAGACCTCCGTCGCCTTGCAGCACAGGCCCCCGCTGGGGCTGTAATCGCAGTTCGATGGCAGTGCCCTCGGCATTTGCGGCCAACGCAATCGATGCGCCGCCAGGCTCGTTGCTGGTCTCGCTGCGCGCATACCAATTCTCGACCTGCACGCCGAGTTGGTCGGTTTGTGCGCCCGCGATGCCCAGTGCGTTTCTTGCGAGACGTTCATAGGCATAAAACGTATTGTTTTTTGTGTCGGTAACGGCGAAGTGAGCAAGCCATGCTTGATTGGTCCGCCAGCGTGATTCACCGACCGGAATTGCCGCGGATAGCCCGTAACGAAAGAACGTCAATTCGAACCCAAAGTGCCTGCCCGATTCAGTTTCGAGGTTGCCGGTGAAGTACCACCACTCAGTTCTAAACTGCGGATGTGCACCATGGTCACGGGGAAACTCAAATAGGTGTGGCTGGCTGGCCCGGGCAAACTCCGAATGCTCATCACCCTGGACCAAGAATCGAATGCCAGTGTTGTTCGATGCTGGTGGCCGCGATGGTTCGCAGGCTTGTAATCCGACCAAGACACTCAAGACTGCGAGCGCATGAGTGCCGCAGTAGCAGAACGTGCGCATAGTGCGTGAGAGTTTACTCATGATGCAGTGCGGCAGATAGATCTGATCGATAGCTCCGCATGCTCGGAATCACACCAGCCAATAGCGCGGCCAATGTCGCCATCAACAGTCCCAGAATAAGCGGCGCGGGCTGCACGATCATGTTCATTGTCCAGCCGAAAGATCGTACGTTTATGATGAATATCAGCAACCCTGACAGTACGATGCCGATCGGGATCGCAACGAGGCCTGCGACAAACCCGACGATGCCAGTTTCCGTAATGATCAGTGCAGCCAATGTTTTCGGCGCGAATCCCAGTGATCTGAGGATTGCGAATTCATGCTGCCGTTCCAGTTGCACAGCCATTAGCGCGCTGAGTATCCCCAGAAAAGCGACGATGCCAGCGAGCAGGCGCAGCACTTCAGTAATGCGAAACGTGCGGTCGAATATCCTCATGGAGATCGCCTTTATCCCAATTGTGCTGGTGATACGAACGTTGCTGGTCGCCAGCGAGTCTCGCAAATATTGAGTAAAAGATTCCGTCGCGGCAGCCTCATGTAACTCAATGCCAATGCCATCGATCGCGTGATCTGTCCAGTATTGTCTGTAGGTTCCCAAATGCATCAAGATGCCAGCCCCAGCTGTGTTGTAGTCTCGATAAATCGCTGCGACCTCAAAGTTCCGGGAACCCGCTTCAGTAGGAAGGCTCACTCGTTCACCGGCCCGAATATTGTTCCTATAGGCAAACGGTTCGCTGATCGCAACAAGATCGCCAGTGGCCAGTTGGTCTTCAGGCATGGCTGTCTCAGCGTCGATTATCTGCAGCCCCCAGCCTCTAGGCCCGGGCACGAATGCGCGCAGAGCGACATTGCCGTACTCCGTTGCCATGTCGACGAAACGTGTCTGACTTAAACCGGATACGCGGTTGTCGGCAGTCAATCTATCGATGATGGCGGAATCTTCTGTTGGTGTGCCCAGATTGAGATACAAATCGGATGTCAGTGTCGAATCAAGCCAGTCACTCAGGCTGGATCTAAAACTCCCAACCATGATCCCGACTCCGATGACGGTAGCAACGGCCAGTGACAGTGCGGAACCGGCGACGGCGATACGACTGCGTTGTGCCAGCACGTTGCGCGCCGCCAGAGAGCCAAGTTGCGGAGAAGCAAGTTTCAGCAGAGGTTCTAACAGTCTGACAAACCAGAATGAGACCGCCGGCGTTACCAAAGCGGCAGCGGCGAGTATGCAGAATAGTCCAGTAAAGGCAACCACAAGGTTGCCGCCCGGTACCGCCAATAAAACCAAACCGATTAGCAGCACGATGACTGCAGCAATGCTGGATCCGCGCGTGCGAGCAAGACTCGATCTCTCGATAATCGTGCGACTCATGGCCGCCGCCGGGTCGATTCTCGTGGCTCGCCGAATAGGTTCGATCGCGGCGAGGCAGGTTGCAAATATGCCCAGTGCGGCGCCTTTTACTAGCAGCCAGGGCGACAGTCCGGAGATGCCCACGGCGTTGCGGAAGGCAAAGTCTTCAACAGTGAGCAGCATCAGATCCACCAGCAAGCGCGCCAAAGCATAGCCAAGCGCGACACCCAGCAGCGCACCTGCTGACCCGAATATCAATACTTCAATGAAGATTGAGTAAGTCAGTTCGTGGGGATGCGTTCCCATTGCTCGCAATACCGCAAACATCCGGCTGCGTTGCAGAATAGAAAACGACATGGTCGAGTAAACCATAAACATGCCCACGGCGAGCGCCAACAAGCCAAGCGCGATGATGTTCGTGCGAAACGCATTGCTCAATTCCGTAAACGTCCGGTTTTCGTTGCCGGCATCGACTAGAACCGTGCCGTCGGGAAGCTGCGTGGCAAGCCATGTTGCTTCAGCCTCGTTGAGCATCAAATCGATTCGGCTGATACGCCCAAGCATCCCGGCGAGTTCCTGGGCTGTGCTGATGTCAGCAACAATCGTGGCTTCTGCTCCAACATTGCTGGGTAACACGCCAATGACTTGCAAGACGGCTTCGCCCGTCTCGGTTCGAAGCCTCAAATCGCGAGGCAAAACTGGGTCGTCGCCCAACAACGAGACTGGCACAAGGGCGGCGGACGGTGTCGAGATAAGGTCCAGCATGCTGTCCGCGGAGCCGATAGCCACTCGGGTGGCATCGCGGAATCCCGCTTCTTCAAACGGATCAATGCCAAGCAGGCTGATGCGGCGACCCGTCCCATCGCTCAGCGACACGTTGGTTTCGACGATTGGTGCGCCGGTGAACCCATTGAGGGCAATCAAGTCGCGATAAACGGATTCGTCTAGATCGGCAAGTGCAGGTAGTAAGCGGTGGGTCGTCGCGCCACGAACGAAATCTGCGGACCGGTCGAAGGCTTGTTGCGCGCTGGTGTTAGCAACATCGACGCCCACGAATACGGCAACGCCGAGCGCTATACCAATGATCGCCAGAGAAGCTTGCCATGGGTGGCGAAGATAGAACCGCAACGATGCGAGCAGCAAAGTTAGGCGCATAGCTATAGGGTTTGCAGTCGACTATCGACAATGCGGACGACACGATCAGCCATGCCGGTGACTTCGTCACTATGAGTGGCAACCAGCAGGCTGGCGCCTTGCTCACGACAAACCGAGCCTAAGACACTCAACACCGTCCGCGCCGTCTCGAGATCCAAGTTTCCGGTTGGTTCGTCGGCAATCACTATTTGCGGTTTGTGTGCCAAGGCGCGTGCAATTGCAACGCGTTGCTGCTCCCCTCCTGAAAGTTCATCTGGGAACTGGTCTGCGTACTGCGCAATATTGAGTTGCTCGAGAAGCTCGGAAACTCTGCGGCGGATATCCGCCTGATTGAATAAATTGAGTTGTAGAGGTAACGCGATGTTTTCAGCAACGCTCAGCGTATTAATGAGATTAAAGGACTGAAATACGAAGCCTACGGATTTACGCCGAAACATGGACCGGGCGTTTTCATCCAATGCTGCGATGTTCTTCGTGCGATACGTCAGCGTTCCCGAGTCCGGCCTTTCGAGCGCACCGATTATTCGCAGTAGTGTGGACTTGCCAGAACCGCTTCGACCGACGAACGCAATTAATTCGCCAGCTCGAATAGTAATGTCGATTTCGTTGAGTACTTGGCGTTCGCGGTAACGCTTGCATATTCGCTCTAGATGAATATGACTAGCCGGCATGCTCGATTTCTCTCAGACTATTCGTGACCACGGTACCACGAGCGCATGATCATTGTGCTTGTCAATGATGCACTCGACGCGATAGACGCGGCGCAAGTGTTCGGTAGTCAGAACATGCTCGGGCGTACCGTCCGCTTCGAGCTGACCCGCATTTAGCATTAGCAGCCGATCGCAGAATCGCGCTGCAAGTGTCAGGTCATGCAACACCGCAATTACCAGCACGCCGTTGCGCGCTTCTGTTCTCAATGTTTCCATGATCTGGAGCTGGTGATACGGATCGAGTTGGGCAATTGGTTCGTCAACTAGAAGAATTGGTGCTTCTACGGCGAGGGCGCGGGCCAGCAGCGCGCGCGAAAGTTCGCCGCCTGAAAGCGTATCGACAGCTCGATCAGCGAGTTTGCCAATGTTCGTCTTTGACATCGCTGTATCGACGGCTCGCGCGTGAATTGGGTCGGTGAGTTTTGACTGAGCGCCATATGGAAGTCGACCGAGTGCGACGAGTTCCCGCACTGAGACGGACCACGCGATCGAATTTATTTGGGCAAGGTAGCTAATCGTTTTCGACAGTGACAAAGGCGATGCAGTCCGTAGATCAATCGAGTCAAACTTGACTGCGCCGGTAGCTGGAGTAAGTCCTGCAACCGCCTTGACGAAACTGCTTTTGCCAGCGCCATTTGGGCCGACCAGGCCTACAAACTCTCCAGCGGCGATCTCCGTATCGATGCCAGCAACTGCCAGGTGGCCGTTGATTGCGACCTGCATTTTGCTGAGTGTGAGGCTCATCGCAACAGCCCGCGCCGCGATGCCGAGATCATATGTAGAAAGAACGGTGCGCCAATAATGGCAGTTACAACGCCCAGCTTTAACTCCGGGCCAGCTGGCATCAAACGAATAGCGATATCGGCCAGCAGCGTCAATGCCGCGCCTGCCAGGAAACTCGGCAGCATCAATTGGCTGGGCATGTATCCCACCCAGCGGCGTAACAGGTGCGGTACGACGAGTCCGACAAACCCGACTACGCCGGTGGTCGCAACGCCGGCACCGACGCTGAGTGCGGTTCCGGAGATGACCAGGCGTTGGGTCCGCTGCGGATCAAAACCCAGTGACAGAGCAGTTTCCTCGCCCAGAGTCAGTGCATCCAAGCCACGTGAAGCGGAGCAGACGATTGCCCATCCGGGCGCCATCAGGACCAGCGCAATGGCGGCTTGGCTTAGATTTCGATCGGCCAGAGACCCCAGCATCCAGAATAGTATTTCGAGCGCTGCATACGGGCTCGGGGCAAAATTCAGTGCCAGAGAAGTCAGCGCAGCGGCCAGTGCATTTATCGCGATTCCAGCGAGCACGATAGTAATCAATTCACCCCGCCGGCCCGCCAAAAAATACAAAGCGGCTAGAGCTAGTAGGGAGCCGGTTACCGCGCCAGCAGGTAGGAGCAGCCATTGCTTGGATGCAAAGCCAAAATAGAACATCAGGACAGCGCCGAAAGCGGCGCCACTCGAAGTGCCTAGAATACCGGGTTCTGCGAGCGGGTTGCGCAGGAGGCCTTGCAGCGCGGCACCTGTCAATCCAAGGCTGCCGCCGACGAGCAAGCCGAGCAGAGTTCGTGGTAATCGCAGTTCTGTAAACACGATAGCGGCAATCTCTGCATCGCCAAAGCCAAAACTAGGTCCTGAACTCGTTCGACCTACAAACAGCGAAACGGCCGTTACGACCACCAAGATTAGGCACAGCATCAAGATGATCGATCGCCGTGAGCTCACCGCGCGTCGCTCGCAAAGGCTTTCAGCGGATTCGCAGATTGCGTCAAGGCCGTCAGAATCCGATCTACCGAGTCGAGGCTCTGCGGTGTTCCGCAGGCCCAGTGCCTTACATGCAAGGCTATGCGCTGTGCGTGGTTCTTGACGGCAGCGATGGCAGGGTGCCTCAAAAAAGCATTTGCGACTGAAGCAGATTCGAGGCGATATTCGGTGATAACGATGACCTGCGGATTGGCCTTCAACAGTGTCTCGACCGATAAACTGCCCCATTCATCCAGCCCAAGCATGGCGCCCGCATTGTTGAGTCCAGCTATCTGCAGTAGCTCATTCGCCAGAGAATCGCGATTGATCGTAAAACCACCTGGCCTGATGACCAACGCGGACAATGATTGATCGCCGCCACTATGGGCAAGCATCTGTGCGCGTTCGCGCATTTTTGCAGCGGCCTGCGCGGCTTTGCCATTCTGCCCGATTGCCGCGCCGACACTGAGCAGATTGGCTTCAATGTCTGCAATGCTCTTTGCGGTGTCAATTTCCACAACTGGATAGCCGAGTCTGCGCAACAGCGTCTTGGTAAAAAGACTGGTATAACGGCCGGCGATTACCACATCTGGTTGCAAACGGATGATCTCTTCTGCATTGCCGTAATTAAGTTCGTGCTGTGCAGCTGCTGCCGCGAGCATGGATTCTTCTGCATCAGCAGACAGCCAGCTTAGGGATAAGATTTGTTCGGGTGCAGCAACATTTAGAACCAGTTGGTCAGTGCACAAATTGATCGAGGCTACGGTCGGTAGAGCCGACGCTGAAGTGCAGAACAAATAGCCGACGGCGACAGCTGAAAAGCATGCTCGGAGCATTGAAAGTTTCCCATACGTGACACAGAGTTGTCGCCGCAACGGGAATCCGTTCTGCGTGCTACCCCGGCATACAGATGGACGACAGCGACGGCAGGTTTCCTGGCTCGCGTGTCAAACGGCTACGACAGACCTTCCCAAGTATTCTCAGTGGTCTATTTAGTCGCGCCTAGACGCTCACAGTTGCGGGGACAGCCATAGATTTAGCTATGTTCCCTCTTAGCCGCACGGCGGCACCGTCTTGGTCACCATAGGATCGGTTCGGAGATTTTGCAAGCACCTGTGCAAGAACACATAGTGCTTATGTGAGAAAATGTCGCGTTGAACGGAAAGTTCACAGGACAGGATTTGCCTTGATTAGTTATGTTGTACGCGTGGCCGATGTGCGTCGGCACTACTTTGAAGTTGACTGCAGACTCGATGATGCCGGGCCAATCGTAGACTTTACGATGCCATCATGGATTCCAGGCAGTTACTTGCTGCGTGAATATGCGCGGCACGTAGTCGCCGCGTCTGCGTATGACCAAAACGATGCTGCTGTTCTTGTCGAGAAGATCAACAAGAACACCTGGCGCTGCCATGGTCGCGGTGGCGCGCTCATTTTCCGACTATGTGTCTTCGCGTTGGATGAGTCGGTGCGTGGTGCGTTTGTCGATTCGCGACGGGCGTATTTCAACGGGCCTTGCTTGTTCGTTGTCCCCAATGGGCGCGAGTCGGAATCAGCGCGCGTAACTATAGAGGCGCCAACCGACCCGGTATGTGCAACGTGGCGTGTAGCGACAACTTTGCCTGTGCTCGAGACGGACGAGCGGGGGTTTGGCATATACACGTCTCAAGGCCACGATGAATTGCTCGATCATCCTTTCGAGATTAGTAACTTCGAACAGATCAATTTCGACGTTCGCGGCGTGCCTCATTCCTTGGTTGTCAGCGGTCGTCATGATGCCGATCTCGATCGTGTTGCAACCGACCTGCGTCAAGTCTGCGCAACGCAGATAGAGTTCTTCGGCGAGCCGGCGCCATTTAGTCATTACATGTTTCTTTGTTTGGTTGTCGGTAACGGTTATGGAGGGCTGGAACATCGCACCTGTTCAAGCCTGATAATCAGCCGTAGCGACTTGCCTGTCGTTGGTGAGCTTGGCACGCCGAAGTCTTATCAGAAGTTTCTGAGCCTCGCGAGCCATGAGTATTTTCACACGTGGCACATTAAACGCATCAAACCAGCGAAGTTCATGCCTTATGAGCTTTCCAGACGTAACCATACTCGGTTGTTGTGGGTGTTTGAGGGGATTACGAGTTACTACCAGGACTTATTCTTGGTGCGCAGCGGCCGTATCGATTCGAATGCCTACTTGAGGCGATTAGGTACTGCCCTCAGCCGCGTGTTTCAAGTCCCGGGTCGGCATCTGCAAACGCTTGATGAGTCGAGCTTTAATGCTTGGGATGTGCTGTATAAGCCAGAATCAAATTCGCCAAATTCATCCATTAGCTATTATTCTAAAGGCGCGCTTGTCGCTCTCGCCTTGGATTTGAAGTTAAGGCTACGCGAAGACTGTCATCTCAGTCTCGATTTCATCATGCAGCAGCTCTGGCGGCGGTTCGGTAGTGTTGGCGTTGGCGTCCCCGAAGATGGTTTTGAGGCGCTAGTCTGCGAGTTTGCCGGCGAAGAGTTCCGGGCCTTTTTTGACGCAACCATTCGCGGCCTGGAAGATCCAGCGCTCGGCCCGTTGTTTCAGCAGTTCGGTATCTCCATGCAAATGGACAGCGATGCCGAGCGTCCGAGCGCTGACGCCGAAGACAAATCGACAGCGCGCCCGCGTTTGTGGCTTGGGCTGAATTGGCGTGAGGTTCCAGAAGGATTGCAGTGTACGACCGTTCTCAATGGAGGGCCGGCGGAAGCCGCCGGAATCAATTCCGGCGATCTCGTCTTGGCGATCGATCGACTGCGCGTGTCGGGCACCAGCATTGAATCAATCCTGGAACGGTATGCAGCGGGCGATACTGTGCCAGTTGCATTGTTTCGGCAGGATGAGCTGCTCGAGTGCGAGCTGACGTTGGAGCGCGCGCCGGCAACAACGTGCCGCCTGGTTATCGCGGACGATAGTGAGCCTGCTGCGATCGAACGGCGGCAGGCGTGGATCAATGAGTTGTCGTAGCGGGGTGTAGCGATGTTGGAATTGGGTATCAAGGTTACAGTCGCGTTTCTCCTGGGCTCAATGCTGGGCAGTTTGGTGGTCGGTCGGCTTTTCGGTGGTATAGATATCCGCACGGTGGGGAGCGGCAATGCTGGCGGCACCAACGCCTTACGGACGCAAGGCAAGTTGTTCGCGTTTCTAGTCATGCTGATCGATGTGGGCAAGGGAATCCTTGCCGTGTTAATTCTGCCGAACTTGAACATTCCGGGCATTGGCATCGATGCCAGCATCGATCGAGATCTGCTGATTTACAGCGTGGCGTTTGCAGTCATTGTTGGTCATGTATATCCGATATGGTTTGAATTCAAAGGTGGGAAAGGTGGCGCAACGGCAGCAGGCATTTTGTTCGTGCTGGCGCCGGCAACCGCACCCATCGTAATTGGGATTTGGATTGCAGTTGTTGTGGTTTCGGGTTTTGTCGGCTTGGCGACTATGGGCGCTACTGTTGCTGCAGCATTTATTCTTGCTTTTCAGCGATTGCCGGCAGAGCACGATCTCGTGCTGTTCGCGGTGTGTGTCGCAGCGCTGATCATCTATTCGCACCGCAGCAATATCCAGCGAATGTGGAATGGCACGGAGTCGCGCGTTGGCCGACGTTTCCGCCGCGAACAACAATAGTATGAGTCATCGCGATTCCCTGATACGCAGCCTTGCAGATGGCAGCTATCATTCTGGTGAAGATCTTGCCACGAGCCTTGGCGTCACTCGGGCTGCAGTTTGGAAACAGATCAAGAAGCTGGGGTCATTGGGACTGCAGGTGGAATCCGAGCGCGGGCGCGGCTATAGGCTGGCGGCGCCTATTGAGTTGCTGGATCAGGAGCGACTCCGGGCGACTTGTCTCCTCGGCAATGGCGCCTGCCTCGAGGCACTTGACGTGTTCTTGGAAATTGATTCGACGAACGCTTTTCTAGTGCGGAATCGATCCGTCAGCCAGAATTCGTTACGTGTTTGCTGTGCCGAGTATCAAACATTAGGTCGCGGTCGGCGCGAGCGGAAGTGGATAACTCCATGGGGTTCAGGACTTTGTCTGTCGGTTGCATGGTGTTTTTCCGGCAGTCCACGAGACCTTTCGGCGCTGACATTGGCAACTGGTGTCATCGTTCGGCGCGTCGTTCACGCGGTTACGCAAGCCGATATCAGATTGAAATGGCCCAACGACCTTGTCTGGCGGGACCGCAAACTCGGCGGCATCCTCATTGAAATGACTGCGGAATCTCATGGGCTTTGCCAAGTCGTCATCGGCATCGGACTAAATGTGAGTCTGTCAGATCAAGTCATGCGGACGCTTTGCGACTGGCCAGCCGGCGCAGTTGATTTGTCGACCATAATGGGCGGGCAAGTGCCGAGCCGTAACGCGCTAGCGGCATCGCTCATTAACGAATTGAGCAGCTTGCTGAGTGATTATGAGCATGCCGGGTTTGCGCCCTACGCGGCGGAGTGGCGCGCATCGGACTGTCTGTTGAATAAAGAAGTCAGTGTAATGGACGCCCGCAACGAAGTATCCGGTTTTGCGCGCGGCATTTCCGACGATGGCGCTTTGTTGCTCGAGCTGTCGTCGGGCAGTCTAAAGCGAATCGTGGCCGGGGATGTGAGCGTGCGCGTATCATGAGCAAGTTGCTGATTGATATTGGTAATTCCAGCGTAAAGTGGTCCATTCTTACGGGCGGTGCTTTAGGGCCGATGCGCAGAAAGAGGCATACTGGTCGAACCGAAACAGTGCTGGACAGTCTCGTCGAATGCGTCGATGACTCCATCGAGTATATCGCTGTGGCGAATGTTGCCGGTTCGGCGGTGGCCGACTATTTGATCACGAGGGCCGCAGCACAGGGCGCGCCGATGCCCTGGTTCGCGACTAGTCGAGCACTATCGTGCGGCGTACGTAACGCGTATCGAAACCCGTCGCAATTGGGTGTGGATCGTTGGGCAGCGCTGGTGGCTGCGTATGTGACTAGTCGCGAAGTAAAAGTCGCGCGGCCCATTTGCGTTGTCGACTGTGGGACGGCAATGACGTTCGATGTGGTTACCGGGGACGGCCAGCATCTCGGTGGTTTGATATTGTCCGGGCCTGATGCGCTTGCGGCCGGACTCTACCGAAATACCGCGGATATACCGATGACAGAAGCAACTTCTGAATGGCCGGGGCCAGGCGTTCAAGTACTCGGTAAAGACACAGTTACTGCGATTTCCAATGCAGCTTGGCTCGCTGTCGCAGCAACGGTAGATCGCGCAATTGCGGCCGTTGCGCGCGACATTGAGGCGCCGCGCTTGTTGTTGTCGGGCGGTAACGCCGAGCAACTGCAGCCGTGGCTCGAAACCGAGAGCGAGATCCACCCGTTGCTCGTGCTACAAGGTTTAGAATTACTGCACGCTAGTCGAGACGATATTTGATGCGGAACCTATTTCTTGTACTGGTCCTCGCGAATTTGGGGTTTGCTGCCTGGCACAGTTGGTTTGCGGCACCCGCTTTGCCGGAGCGCCCTGTCGATTCCGGCGGGCCCAGCATTGCCTTATTAGTGAATGGCGTGGCCGAGGAAATTGACGCCCGTGGCAGCGACCAACCGTCTCTAACCAGCGCGCAAACGTGCATAAGTATTGGCCCGCTGCCGAACCGCGTTGTGGTTGCAGAGGCAAATAAGCTCTTGGGTCAAGCGGGTTTTGATGCCGTTCAGCGCGTTGCCCAAGGCGAAGTCTGGCTTGGCCACTGGGTCTATATCGATGCTATTGAAACGCAGGCTGAAGCGAACGATATCGTTGCCGAGTTGACGTCGAGTGGTATCGACGAAGCCTACGTTATTGCAGGCGGCAACAACGGCAACATTGTTTCGCTCGGCGTATTCAGCGTGCAGGCACGCGCCGATCAGCGGCTGGCGGATGCGAGAAATCTTGGCTACGAGCCGGTCATTGCTGATCGATCTCAACCCGGTGACGTGTTTTGGCTCGATGTAACCTTGCGCAATGGCGACAGTTTCGACCTCGCCATGCTTCCGGGACTTCCGGATGCTGACACACTCAGGTTTGTCAGCTGCGACGCGACTGATTGATCAGAAAAAAGTGCTGGCCCATTATGGTGGTCAGGCCGTTATAATGCGGTCGGCGCCGGCTTAGCTCAGTTGGTAGAGCAACTGATTTGTAATCAGTAGGTCCCGAGTTCGAATCTTGGAGCCGGCACCATTTTCGCGAAGTGCCTCAATTCAGCGCATCAGTCGGCTTTTGCACGCGTGACAGAAACTGACGCGTGTCTACACCGACGCCTTGTTCCAACCACGTATAAACGACCGTGTGCCATAAGACTCTGCGGACATATTCCCGTGTTTCGTTATAAGGGATGTTCTCGATCCAAACATCCATATCAATAGCAGATTCCGGAAGCCAGCGGGCAGCAGCATTCGGGCCGGCATTGTACGCAGCCAGGCTGACCGGCAATTGCTGATCGAAGCGATCAAACCAACTGCGGAGCGTGGCTACGCCTAAAGCGATATTCTGTGCTGGATCATGCAGGTCCGAACGCCGTGGGCTGGCCAGCCCGGCGTTTTGTGCTGTGCGTCTTGCGGTTTCCGGGAGCAGTTGCATCAGCCCGAGCGCGCCGGCGCCAGATGCGGCATCCGGGCGAAACAGGCTTTCTTGGCGTACAACACCGTTTATGAGCGCGGCAGGAACTGCATTGCTTTTGGCTGCGATGGCCACTTCCGATGCATAAACGTCTGGATACAGCATTTCATAGTCATTGAACTGACCCGCTCGTGTAGCGGCGGCAACTGCCATGTCATACCAGCCCCAACTCGCGGCAAGAATCGCAGCTTGGGAAATCTCGTCTTCAGACATCGCGTTCGTGGCATAACGCCATTCACGGGTTGCGTATAAACGCTGTTCGAGCGCGAAGAGTTCTCTTGCCCGACTGACTTCGGGGCGCCGCAAGAGCGCTGCCTGAATCTCGACGTTGCGCGCCAGCGGAACATGATTCGGAATGACAAGACGTCCTAGCCGCGCGGCAGCGGTTGCCGAATAGAAATTGTCGGTCTCTAGTATCTTTTGATATAGAACGTGGGCATTGTCCGCTCCCTCGAGTTGCTCCGTCGTGCGCGCCAACCAATACGACCATACGCTGCGTTCACGCTCATCGTTAGACATTAAGTCCAAAGCATCGGCGCTTACGCGCCAACTGCCGTTCCAAAGTGCGGCCCGAATCAGCCAAGACAATGCATAGTCATCTAACTGCCCTGGGGCGACAGACGCAAACAGCTGCAACGCCTCCGGCTGACGGTCCCATGCGAGCCCTAAAGCCAGCGTTCTGGCGAAACGGCTCGATTCCTGTGCATTGGCGCCGATCGCAGTCATCAGCGGCGCGAACCGCGCCAAAGCTTCGCTAGGACGATCTGTCGCCAACGCAGACCATGCGGCAAAAAACGCTGTGTCATTGCCGGGTTTCGCGCCTGTCTCAATCGCGGAATCGACCGTTTGCAGCGGCTGGCTGAGCATGTCCGCCCAGCTCAAATAATAGATCGCACGATCGTCTGGAAGCCGCCGCGCGATAATGCGGGCAAAGCTGCCTTGACCGCTTTCAAGCAGCATGCGAACGCGCTCCTCAGTCAGCGCGGTGTCGAGCGTTCCTTCGCTCCGAAGCCATTCAAACGCTGCTTCGCAAGCACTCGGCAATCGGCGCGGGGAGACCCACCTGTCCGCAATGAGTTGCGCAAGGCCGTCAGTCTGACCGAGCTGCACACGTGCGCTCAAATATTCGCATTCACGAGTTACGTTGGCCGCGTCTGCTGTATATGCAGCAACGAACTCTGGCCAAGCTTCGAGATTCGCAAGTCTTAAAAGCAGTTCTCGCCTGAACGATTCAGCGATCGGCGTGTCGCGATGTTTGCTGAGAAAGTCGATTGCAGCGCTGAACTGTGATGCATCCAACTCGCTTGTGCCGAAACTGTTCAACATGCGCGCAGCCTCGAGGTACGGATACAAAACGTAAGCCTGCAGCGTGCGGCTATCGCGAGAGTGCTCGCTCGCATTTCCTCCAATGGCATTCATTGCCGCACTAAACTCTTCGCGTTCTCGCGCAAACGATTGCTCATTGGCGGATGAGTCACTAACGCAAAGGGTGTAAATCAAGGCTATCAGCGCGATAGAAGCAGACTTGGTCATCTTCATGGCAGCTCAGCGAAGGAAGCAGTTAGCATACAGGCTCCGATGTACTGCGAAAACGTGACGTTTGACGTGACTTCAATGCGTGGGGTTCGGATAATCTAACAAATCGAGTTCGCGGGGAGAGCGGAATTGCAGTGGTGGAGCTGGATGATCATGGGCATCGTGCTGTTGGCCGCAGAACTCCTGGCTATCGACGCGCAGTTTTTCTTGGTTTTCTTGGGCGCCGGCGCAATTACTGTCGGCCTCGCCGGGTTGATCGGTCTGGATGTGCCTGCGTGGGCGCAGTGGATTTCGTTTGGCATCGTATCCTTGATTTACATGGTCACAGTCCGGCGCAAACTGTATGAGCTCGTTCGCGGCCACCCTGTAAGTGTTGAGAAAGCGAAAGTCGGCCAAACGATAAATGTTATTGATGAACTGCTGCCAGGCGATTCGTGCCGGGTGGAATTTCGCGGCACTACCTGGAAAGCTGTCAATATCGGCGATGCCAGTGTTCCAGCTGGAGGTGGCGCTCGGATAGATGTTGTCGACGGGCTTACGCTTCACGTACGTTCCGTAGACGTTTAGTCGGAGAATTTTATGGACCAGTCTGCTTTCTTAGTCGCAGTCGCATTCCTAATATTGGTTGTTGTACTTATCGCCAAAACTGCGGTCGTTGTGCCACAGCAGACCGCGATAGTCATAGAGCGCTGGGGCCGGTATACCAAGACGCTTTCGGCTGGCTTTCACATTCTCATCCCGTTCTTCGAGCGAGTTGCATACCGGCATTCTCTAAAAGAGCAGGCAGTCGATATTCCGGAGCAAATCTGTATTACCAGAGATAATGTGCAGGTCGGTATCGATGGCGTTTTATACCTTCAGGTGTTAGATGCGGCCCGCGCGTCATATGGCATCGGTGATTATCTATTTGCGATATCCCAGTTGGCACAAACGACTCTGCGCAGTGAAATCGGCAAGATTGATTTGGACCGCACTTTTGAAGAGCGCGCTGTGATCAATTCCAATGTCGTTAGCGAGCTAGACAAAGCATCTGATCCTTGGGGTGTAAAAGTGCTCCGGTACGAGATCAAGAATATCAATCCGCCGCACGATGTTATCCAGGCTATGGAAAAGCAGATGCGTGCAGAGCGTGAGAAACGTGCTGTGATTTTGCAGTCCGAAGGCGAGCGCGATGCGCAGATCAACCAAGCCGAAGGCGAGAAGCAGCGTGTCATCAAAGAGTCTGAGGCGAATCGCGAGCAGCAAATCAACGAAGCGGCCGGCGAAGCTGAGGCCATCTTGGCTGTCGCAACGGCTACCGCTGAAGGCCTTCGGCAAGTTGCCAGCGCGCTGGTAATGGATGGAGGCAATGCTGCCATGCAATTACGAATCGCGGAAGACTACGTACAACAGTTTGGTAATTTGGCCAAAGCCAGTAACACCCTGGTTGTGCCTGCTAGCTTGTCTGACGTCTCTAGCATGATCGCGTTGGCCACGAAGGTTTTTGACGCCAGTAAGGATTCGGGACCGCCGCCGCCGCCGCAACGGGCGCCGCGCTAGGCCCAGTCCCGGCGCAGGGCTTGGGCTCTGCCGAGATTACAGGTCACCGGGTGTGTTGCGTTTTGAAAGACTGCTTCTTGCGAACGCCTTCAAAGGCCTTGCCGGTGCCGCGCGGTTGAAAGCGCGGAATCAAATGCTGCTTGCCGTTACCGATCAGGTCTTCGCGACCCATTCTCTGCAGTGCGGCACGCAGCATCGGCCAATTGTTCGGGTCGTGATAGCGTAAGAAGGCTTTGTGCAGACGCCTGACTTTCAGGCCTTTGGGGACGGTAACGGTCTCCGAGTCTTTGCGAACGCGCCGAAGCGGGTTTTTCCCTGAATAGTACATCGCAGTGGCGGTCGCCATTGGCCCCGGCAAGAAGGCCTGCACTTGATCTGCCCTGTAGCCGTTTTTCTTCAGCCATAGAGCCAGTTCGAGCATGTCTTCATCAGTTGTGCCGGGGTGCGCGGCTATGAAATATGGAATCAGATATTGTTCTTTTCCGGCAGCCTTCGAGTAGCGGTCAAAGAGTTTCTTGAAGCGGTCATATGCTGCGATCCCCGGCTTCATCATCTTTGATAGTGGACCGTCTGAAATCGCTTCGGGAGCAATCTTCAAGTAGCCGCCGGTATGGTGCTGTGCGAGTTCTTTCACATATTCGGGCGATTCGATTGCGAGGTCATAGCGCACACCGGAAGCGATAAGCACTTTCTTCACGCCGTCGAGTTTGCGGGCCCGTTTATAGAGGTTGATGAGTGCCGAGTGATCGGTATCCAAGTTGCTGCAAACGCCCGGAAACACGCACGATGGTCTTCTGCACGCTGCTTCGATTTCCTTGCTCTTGCATGCTAACCGGTACATGTTGGCAGTCGGTCCGCCTAGGTCCGAAATGACTCCCGTGAATCCCGGTACTTCGTCGCGAATCGTTTCGATCTCTCGAACAATTGAATCTTCACTGCGGTTTTGAATGATGCGGCCTTCGTGTTCGGTAATGGAACAAAAGGTGCATCCGCCAAAGCAACCGCGCTGTATCGTTACCGAGAAGCGGATCATTTCATACGCTGGAATCCGCTCAGTACCATATGCCGGATGGGGTTTGCGCTGGTAAGGCAGTTCATATGTTCGGTCCATTTCCGTCATCGACAGCGGCAATGGCGGCGGATTGAGCCATATGTCTTTGTTGCCATGACGCTGCACGAGCGCGCGCGCGTTGCCCGGATTCGACTCCATGTGCACGATGCGTGATGCGTGGGCATAGAGGACCGGATCGTCTCGCACCTGCTCGAAACTCGGCATCCGGATATATGACAACCGGGCTGGGACAGAGTCGGCATGCCGAGCAAACTTCACTACCGTGGGCTGGCTTGCATTGCTGGCTGATGCCCGGTGACCCCCCGGCACGGCTGCGTATGGATCGGGCCTGGCTTCTATAGGCCCGGGCGCATCCAGGTGCGTAGAGTCGATTTCAACCCAGTTTTCGTCAGCTTGATTCCCAATCAGTGCTGTGCCGCGCATGTTCGAAATAGCGTTGATGTTCTCGCCGGCAGCCAGTCTGTGGGCGATTTCGACGATTTGTCTTTCGCCGTTGCCAAATACCAGCAAATCGGCGCGGGCGTCCAATAGCAGCGACCGGCGGATCTTCTCTTGCCAATAGTCGAAGTGCGCAACTCGCCTAAGGCTGGCTTCAATACCCCCAATGATCAGCGTTGATTGCGGATAGGCTTCGTGAATCCGCTGTGAATAGACTATAACGCTGCGATCGGGGCGGCGGCCGCCCTGCCCGCCCGGTGTATATGCATCATCGCTGCGAACGCGGCGGTCGGCCGTATAGCGATTGACCATGGAATCCATGTTGCCGGCGGTAATCCCAAAAAACAGCTTGGGCTCTCCGAGCGCCTCAAAAGCTTCCGTCGACCGCCAGTCTGGCTGAGCGATGATGCCAACTCGGAAACCCTGTGCCTCGAGAACGCGCCCGACGATTGCCATGCCAAAACTGGGGTGATCCACGTAGGCGTCGCCGGTGACGAGGATAATGTCGCACTGATTCCATCCGAGCTCGTCCATTTCGGCCCGAGACATCGGCAGAAAGGGCGCCGGCGTAAGTCGATGCGCCCAATACGGCTTATAACCGTAGAGTTCTGGTGCTGCGGGAGGTTGCTGGCTCAAGGGTGCGTGCTGCGGTCAGCTGAGAGATGGAGACGACAGAGAGCCTACCACGAAGCCGCTCGCACTGGAGACCGCAAAAAAAACCCGGCCGATGGGCCGGGTAGTATTTCTTGGGGTGAAACCGTAAGGAGCTTTGCTCCGAAACTTAACGTAATGCTGCCGCAGTGCGGCCCATTGCGCCTGTGAACTAGTTCACATAATGCATAAGTCAGCGGGTTGGGAGGCCGATGCTGCATCGGCCGTACGCTCAGTCGGACGGCGCTTTTACTTCGACATAGAGCGACTCGCTGCATTTAATCGCCAAGGCAGCGAGCTGCTTCATCTGAAAAATCAGGTCGCCAAGCGTGGCTGTGGGATTGGCGAAATCGATAAACCCAGTTCTGAGGTTCCAGTCGTTCATGAACGCCGCAGTTGACAGAACATCAATCATTGCCAAGTGCTGCATGAGCCCTGGTGGGCATCGCCATAAGGCTGAGCGTTGCTGCGCATCTGTTGCGACGAGCTTGAGGTTGGAGTCGACGTTTGGCGTAAACGTAGCGAGCTTGATGATGACGCTTTGCGCATCAATCTCGGACTCGATATGCGGCCAGGCAAGCGGTGTTTCCAGCGGCAATGAGATGCTGTCATCAGCAGGCGCCACAAACAGTGTCGACCGAGCAGTCTGAGATTCGCTGCGATTTTTGGTTGCGGGTCGAATGGTAGTGCTCATGCTAGTCGGGCCTTGGAGTGTACTTGACCGGCGTTGTTCCGGCTCCATTTAAATAGTCGTTTCACGACATGAAAGCAAGGACTGATCCGGCGGTTCGCTGGTTCGGTGAAAAGTAGAAACGGCGCAAAGCTCGCATGATTGGCCGGCGACTTACTGGCCTGACTGGCGCGGTACGGCAACTTCAAAACGCAAGATCCAGCGCCTCGCACAAGAACCCCATCAGCGGTGCTGCTCGCTTAACCGAGCTGCCAAAGTTAGCAGGGAGTTCGCGGCCGCGAACGAAGGCGTCGCTGACTGACGCGATTGCAATAAAGTCTTTGCGGCGTAAGTCTGCCAGATGCGGGGAATCTTGCGAAAAGCCTTTGGGCGGGCGAGTGAGTTGCTCGCCGCTGAGTGAGAAAAATTCGGAGAAGCGTTTGTTGGTGGAGACTTTACGCCAGTCTTTGGGGCGATCGGCGATTTCCATTCGAATAGCGCGCAGCGCTGGCGCTTCGGGACGCCATATGCCGGCGCCAAGAAAGCAGCCGCCTGGCTCGACGTGCAGATAGAACCCGGGCGCGTGGACATCTCGACCGCGTTCGTGCCGAAACTGGATACCGATGTTGGTTTTGTAAGGTTCGCCGTTCTTGCTGAACCGCATGTCTCGATATATTCGCATTAATGACCCACCGACGCGTTTGGGACTTGCGACAAAATGCGGTGAGATTGCCGCTAGGCGCGGCGCGAAGGCTTCAATAAACGCCAGCGCTGGTTCACGCACAAACATTTCGTAGTCGTCTTTGTGCCCCTGGAACCAAGTTCTGTTGTTGTTGTTCTTGAGGTCCTTCAGGAATTTGAATGTCCGGGTAGAAAATTCGCTCGGTGGTTGCAGCTTGGCCATCGCAATTGATCTCGGTAGCGTTGGAGACGTCTTCCAGCATACCGAAGCGTCGGCTGGCGATGAAGCATCGAAACAGTTAGCTTATTAAACATATGGATCATTCAAGCAACGGTCGGAGCAGCGGTTCCGCCGAATCTAGTGACATCTTTGTGGTCAATGCTCGTTATCGCGATATGGCTGGCTTTCAGGTCAATCGTGTCTGGCCTACGGCGCGGCGCAAATTGATTGGGCCGTTTGTGTTCTTTGACCATTTACAGCCCACTCAATTGGCGGCAGGGGAAGGCTTGGACGTTCCGCCGCATCCGCACATTGGGCTGTCTACTGTCACTTATCTGTTTTCGGGCGCTATTTTGCATCGCGACAGTCTCGGCACCGAGCAGCTGACGAAGTCGGGCGATTTAAGCTGGATGACGGCGGGACATGGCATCGTGCATTCCGAAAGGACTAATACGGCAGATCGGCGCCGTGCGACCATGCTCCATGGCATTCAGACTTGGGTGGCGCTGCCCAAACTGCTGGAAGCTTGCGATCCGGCCTTTGCCCATTATTCATCCGCTGCGCTTCCAATCACGCAGATGCGCGGAGTTGCACTGAAACTGGTTGCGGGCCAGGCGTTTGGCCTGGAATCTCCTGCGCGCGTGACATCGCCGCTGTTCTTTATAGAAGCGCAATTTCAGGCCGGCGCGAGCTTGGCCATGGCTGCTTCACTGGGTCAGCGGGGTGTGTACATTGTCTCCGGCAGTATTACGGTCGCTGGCACCCGGTTTGCCGCGGGTCAACTGCTGGCGCTGCCTGATGACGTTGATCTCGAATTGAGCGCCGCCTCCGCAGCCCACGTCATGCTGTTTGGCGGGGCGCGATTGGCCGAAGATCGACTTGTTTGGTGGAACTTCGTCGCCAGCAGTGAAGCACGCTTAGATGCTGCGCGAGTGCGTTGGGCCAAAGGCCAATTTCCGCATGTGCCCGGCGAAACCGGGCAGATGCCGATGCCGCGAACATAGCGAAATCTGTCACTTGAATTAGGATTTCTCCAGTCTTCTTAAGACACAAGCCGTCAGCGATTCGTCAAGATAGGCGTTATTCAATTGTGCTTCATATCGAGCTGATTGGTGAATTAAAGGAGATTCTGATGATCAAGAGAACACTGTTTGTCATGCTAGGTACGGCCTTCGCTGGAACTGCTCTGGCGCAGCCGCCTGTCGACCAGGATGCGGACGGCCGGATTTCGCAGGCTGAGTTCCTCGAACAAAGCAGCGAGCGATTTCGCCGGTTGGATAGTGACGGTGATGGTTACTTGTCGAGCGATGAGATGCGCCAGAACTTCGGTAGATCGCGTGGCGGTCGCCCACCGGGGGCAGGTCCTGGGATGCGGCGTGGCCCGGGTGCCATGTTGGATCATTTGGATGAAGACGGAGATGGCGCCTTGAGCTTGCCTGAGATTCAAGCCGCTCGACCGGGTTTTACGGCGGAGCGATTCGGCGAGTTAGACCAAAACCATGACGGTCTGATTACCGCCGACGAGCGACCGGGCCGCGGCCGGCAGTTCTAGCTGCGCAGACTTATTGTTCGACTGAATTGCGGTAGTGCTCGCGGATGGATTTTCCCAGCGTGCGAAATTCCTTGCCTCGAGCGCTGCCGCGCCGCCAAACCAATCCAATTTCGCGGTAATTGCTGTCTTTGAGCGGATAGGTCTCAATTTTGGTGTGCTGCAAAAGCGAGGAGCCAACCGCCATTTCGGGCAAAAACGTGATGCCCAAATCGGCATCTACCATCTCGATCAGTGTCAGTAAGCTGGAGGCGGAGAACTCAGTGAGTTTCTGCGAGTCGCGAATTTTACATGCGTCGATCGCGTGTTCGCGGAGGCAGTGCCCCTCACGCAAGAGCAACACGCTCCCTGAGTGCAACCGGCTGTATGTGTAATTTTCAGGATCGACCAGTTCGGTGCCTTTGCGCGCCGCCAGCCTGAATCGATCGCGAAACAGTTTCATTTCTTCCAGACCCGGCAGATTGTAGGGTAGTGCGAGTAAACCGGCGTCGAGTTGGCCGTCAGCGAGCTGCGCTCGAATCGATTCTGTCACGTCTTCGTGCAGCAGCAGCTTGAGCTCCGGAAACTCAGTGCGCAGCAATGGCAGCACAGTGGGAAGCAGGAATGGCGCAATCGTTGGAATGACGCCGAGACGCAGTGTGCCTTGAAGCGGTTTGCTGTGTGAGCGGGCCGTTTCAGCAAGTGTGTTCAAGTCCTGCAGGCAAAGCCTGGCCAGAACGGCAATTTCATTGCCGGTTGCCGTTACGGCGACGCGTCGATTGGTGCGGTCAACTAATTGGACTTCTAACAGCGTTTCCAGTTCCTGAATAGCCGTACTGAAAGCGGACTGAGAAACAAAGCACTGCGCTGCTGCCCGGCCGAAGTGCTTTTGTTCTGCAAGCGCAACGAAATAACGTAACTGCTTTGTCGTGGGTAAACGATGCTGCTGTAATTGCGCCATTCTAATGTTCTAATAAATCGAATATTCGAACAGAAATATACTAATTCACAAAGAGTTAGGCAAGCCCTACTCTTATGCCTCGATAGGTAAACAGTGAATGGGAAGGACAAACATGAAGATCGATATCGGAATTTCTGATCAGCATCGGGCCGAGATCGCTGACGGTCTCTCACGCATGCTGGCGGATAGCTATACGCTGTACTTGAAGACCCACAATTACCATTGGAACGTTACAGGGCCGCTGTTTAATACGCTGCACTTGATGTTTGAAACGCAGTACACGGAACTCGCAACTGCAGTCGACGAAATTGCGGAGCGAATTAGGGCATTAGGCCATCAGGCGCCTGGATCGTACGCAGCGTTTTCGCGACTGACCTCCATTGCAGAGGAAGAGGGCGTTCCCAGCGCTGAACAGATGATTGCAGACCTGGTTGCTGGCCAAGAGGCCGTCGCCAGAACTGCGCGAACAGTGTTTCCAGTGGCTGAAGCGGCTGGTGACGAGCCCACGGCAGACTTGTTGACTCAACGGATGAACCTGCATGAAAAAACCGCATGGATGCTGCGAAGCATGCTCGAGCAATGAACCGGGAATTAACGGCGGCCGAAACGGATTTTGAAGATTTGGATGAATCCAACCCGCTGCATTTGGGTGTTGACGGCGAACAAGTCGCGAACAGGTTGCTCCGCTTCCGGGTCCCATAACGGCAGGAATTCGGCTTCGATGCGGCTGTCGGATGCCTGATCCAGCTCTCGGGCTCGCCATTCGCTGCCAAGATCAGGTAGCCGCCACGGGTTCGTGCGGGCTATAACGACGATCTCTTCGTCCGGCCCGTGCTCCGCTTCAAGCGTATCTGCCGTGAGTTGACTCGACGCGTCGTCACCATTGACCGGAGCCGTCGCGTTAGCGGTAGGTGCCGGGATGAGTCGCGGGGGTGCGGTTAGGTCGTCTTGAGCCCGCAGTGCCTGTGGGTGACCTGCAAACAGCGCTGGTATTGAGGCAAGCATGGCGTTGCGGAGTGTGTTCCTGGCGATCACTGGCCTAGAACTCTGGCACCTGGCTCATTCGGTCGCGCCAGCGCAAGGACCGAAACCAGTAATCGTGAGTCGTAGGCAGCCAGGTATCGGCACGTCGGGCGACAATCCATGCGTTCAGGTACGCCAGGAAGTCACCGTCTCCCTTAGCGATCGCGAAGCCTGTTTGCGTTTGCAATAGTGCACGGGCGATGGGCACGTCGACGCGCGAAGGGTGCTCCAATGCCAAATAGGTTGGGCCGGGCTCTTCCTCCAAGTACGCGTCGACAGCGCCGTCAATGAGCGCTTGCCCGGCTTCATCCGCTGTGGGGAAAGTGCGCAAGCGCATTCGCGGCAGCAAGCGCTTGGCCAGATCTACCGCCACCGAGTCAGCAACTACTGCGAGAGAATAATCGCCGCTGTCCAGATCAGCGAGATTGCCTACCGAGCGCGTGCTGGCGAGATGCGTGGCCAGCGTCAAGCCGCCACTCGTGTG
>JAHEEO010000123.1 GCA_024640665.1 Rhodospirillales bacterium
AGCGACTCATTACTGGCATGTTGCAGCGCGGCTATACGCAAAAGTTTGCGGAACAGATATTCAACCAAATAAGGGGATTTGGTGAATACGGTTTCCCCGAGTCGCATGCGGCGAGTTTTGCATTATTAGCTTATGTTTCTGCTTGGCTTAAATGCCATCAGCCGGCCGCCTTTTTTTGTGCCCTGTTAAATAGTCAGCCAATGGGCTTCTATGCGCCAGCGCAGTTGATTCGTGCCGCGCGTGAGGACGGCGTAGAAGTCGGGCCTGTAGATGTGTTGCATAGCGATTGGGAATCGAGCTTAGAGTCGGATGCTAACGGATCGCCGTGTATTCGTTTGGGACTGCGCGTGGTGAAAGGTCTATCTATGGCGGGTGGCAAACGTATGGTTAACGTTCGTTCACAGCAGAAATTCTCAAGTGTGAGTGACTTGGCGCAGCGTGCGCAGCTCAATGCAAAAGACCTGGCTTGTCTTGCCTCGGCTAGCGCATTTAGGAGCTTTGCCTCTAATCGTTATCAGGCGCGGTGGCAGGTTGCAGGTATCGAACCACCTACACCACTGTCCTTAGAGAGCGCTGAAGCGGTGCCGCTATTGAATAGCCCCAGCGAGGGCCAGAATATCGTTGCCGACTATCAGCATTTAGGACTGACTTTAGGCCGCCATCCATTGGCGGTATTGCGCCATCGTTTAAATTCTATGCGGATTAATTCAGCCAACGAGATACATGCGATGCAGCATGGTCAAAGAGTCAGAGCGGCTGGCTTGGTTATTACGCGTCAACGGCCAGCCAGTGCTGCCGGTGTAACGTTTATTACAATTGAAGATGAAACTGGTTATTTGAATCTTATTGTCTGGGAAAAAGTCGCATTACGGGAGCGTAAGGCGTTGCTCAGTGCAGCTTTGATGGGTGTAGAAGGGTATGTGCAAAAAGAGGGTGATGTGCTACATATCGTTGCACATCGCTTGCATGATCATAGCTCGCTGCTAGGCAGCTTAGCTGTTAAGTCTAGAAACTTTCATTGACGCGATCCGCCGCACCGTACTAATAGTGTTTGCGGTTGTTAAACGTCGTAGTCGTCGAAATCCTCAAACTGCTGTTTCGAGCGCTTTTGCTCCATTAGGTCTTCCAGGCGCCGCTTGGCTGCTGCGTGCTCAGCTGCACAAGCTTCCGTCAGCCCGTCGGCTTCAAGCTCACTTATGAGCGCTTCAACATTAATTTCTACCGAAGCATCTCCGACGTTGTCGGTTGACCCATCGTCAAGAATCACAGTTTCTTGAGTATCGTCGTCGTCAAGATCGTCGTCCTGCTCTATTGCAGAATTGCTGTTCATTCACACTCTCCCTGAAATGAACTATTAGCTAATAAGTAACCCGAATGATTTATAAACCCAAATTGGAAAATTAGGCAATACCCAATAATTCAGCATGTGAAATGGCGCACGTAGTGCTGCATTTCACTGCCATCCAGGTCCAAACTCGTTGAATTAGCCGACTAGCTGATTAATCTGGAATATCGGTAGCAGGATAGCCATGACGATGGCCAAAACTATGAGGCCCATCACAACAATGAGAGCGGGTTCCAAGATGCTGAGCATGGTGCTGAGCAGGCTGTCCATCTCGTTTTCTTGATGACTGGCAGCGCGTTCTAACATCCGGTCCAGCTCACCGCTGGCTTCGCCGCTCGAAATAAGATGAATAGCCATAGGCGGAAAGAGCTTCGACTGGCTTAGAGAGCGGCCAATAACGGCACCTTCGCGCACTCGAACGCTGGCTAGCTCGACGGCGTCCCGCATGGGCAAGTTAGCGATGACGCTTGCGCTAATTCGAAGCGCTTCGAGAACCGGCACGCCGCTTGAGGTGAGAATGCTCAAAGTGCGCGTAAACCGCGCGGTATTTACACCCACGGTGACTCGACCAATCAGCGGCATCTTGAGCAAAAATCGATGCAAGCGCCGCCGCGCAGACTCGCGCTTTAGAGTTTGCCGAATGCCAACAGCAAGCAATACGATGGCCGCAATCAATGCGAACCACCAATTCTGAATAAAATCGGATACCGCAATCAGAACTCTCGTGAGTATTGGCAGTTCCTGTCCGGTCGTTTCGAAAACGCCAACCACTTTAGGCACGATAAAAACCAACATGCCAATAACGATGATCAGGGCCAGTACTGTCAATACGATCGGGTAAATGAGTGCATGGCTGAGTTTCTGCCGGAGCGCGTGACGTGACTCCGTGTAATCCGCAAGCCGCTCGAGTACCGCGTCGAGCTGGCCGGCTTGCTCGCCAGCAGCAACCGTTGCGCGATACACCACGGGAAAGGCCTGCGGGAAATCGTCAAGGCCACGCGCGAGCGGCAGGCCCTCGAGAACCTTGGCGCGAACGCCAAGAACAATGCTCTTGAGCCGGGGCTTTTCGGTTTGTTCGCCGACAGCGTGTATCGCTTCTTCTAGTGGCAGCCCCGCATGGAGTAAGGTCGCGAGCTGACGTGTGATCAAGGCAAGGTCAAGGCTACTTATACTGCGTCGAATCGACAGGCTGCCAGGCTGCTCCTGCGATTTTTCCTCGACTTCGTTGACCTCAACAGGCAAAAGCTGCTGTTCGCGCAGCAGCTGTCGGACGTGTCGTGCTGTATCGCCCTCTAGCACGCCTTTGCGTTCTTTGCCGCCCGCATCGACAGCAATGTAGTGAAAGGCGCCCACTAGTCGACTTGCGTCGCTCTCAACACTTCTTCCAGCGTCGTTACGCCATCCAGGACTCTCCGCATACCGTCGCTCCGGATGCTTGGTCCGAACTGGCGTGCATGACGTTCAAGCTCGTGCTCGGCTGCGCCGTCGTGAATCATCGTGCGCATCTGAGCATCGACGGTTACCAGCTCGTAGATGCCGGTGCGTCCTCCATATCCAAGGTCGCTGCCAGGCTGGAATATTGTGGGCGGATTAGAAGGGTCACAGTCGATCAATTTGCATTCGTATTCTGTTGCCGTATGAGGTTTCCGCGTCGCCGGGTCCAATACGCGCACAAGCCTCTGCGCCAGCACGCCGATCAAGCTTGACGACAACAAGAACGGCTCGACGCCCATGTCTCTCAGCCGAGTGACTGCGCCCACCGCAGTATTAGTGTGCAACGTGGCCATTACGAGGTGGCCGGTCAAGCTGGCTTGTACGGCAATTTCGGCCGTCTCGAGATCGCGAATCTCTCCGACCATGACGACATCGGGGTCTTGCCGCAGAATGGCCCTCAGGCCCCTTGCAAATGTCATGTCGACCTTCGTGTTCACCTGTGTCTGGCCGATACCGTCGATGTGGTATTCAACCGGGTCTTCCACCGTCAGGATATTTCGAGTGAGATCGTTGATCCGCGCCAATGCGGCATAAAGTGTCGTGGTCTTTCCTGAGCCAGTTGGGCCTGTCACCAGCAAGATGCCGTGTGGGCGATGAATGAGACGATCTATCGTGTCTTGATCATGTTGCGACATGCCTAAGTGGTTGAGATCCAGCCGGCCGGCTTGTTTGTCCAGCAGTCGCATCACCACGCGTTCGCCATAACCGACGGGTGTTGTAGAAACGCGAACGTCGACAGGACGTCCGGCGATTAGCAACGAGATTCGGCCGTCTTGAGGCAGGCGTTTTTCGGCGATGTCCAGTTTAGACATGACCTTAATGCGGGATACAACAATGGGTGCAACGGCACGCCGGGACTGCAGCACTTCTTTCATCACGCCATCGATGCGGAATCTAACTACCAGTCGGTTTTCGTATGGTTCTATATGGATGTCTGATGCATTGTCTTTTACAGCTTGTGTTAACAGCGCATTGATAAGGCGAATGATTGGTGCATCGTCTGCGCTGTCAAGCAAGTCTGAAGGCTCGGGGAGTTGTTGGGCGACGGCGAACAAGTCGGGTTCGTCATCGAGGCCTTCGACCATCGTAATGGCGGCATCGTTCTCGTAGGCGCTTTGCAGCGCCTTGTCGAACGCTGCTTCTTCAACTTCGGTGAAACTGACGGGCATGCCGACGAAACGCCGCGTTTCAGCCAGGCTCAGCACGCTTGCGCCGCGTCTATAAATGGCTTGGGCGCGATCGTCTTCCGCAGTCTGAATCAGCACGCCATGACGCTTTGCAAATGCAAACGGCAGCCGTCGCGACGATCCTGGTGCTTCCTCGAGATCGAACCCTGCGTCGACGTTGGGTTCATTCATGCTTTTAGAACTGATCGCCATCCGCAGCACCTTCCAGTATCTCAAGTTCCGGGATTGGCCTGACGTTCTCAGGAATCAGCGGACGTGTTTCGCGCCGCATCAACGGGATCGGGTCTTCAGCCTGCAAAAGCTGCAACTCACGAATATGATTGTATTTTGAGTTGGTGTGCAGACTCGCGTCGAGACCGTCTCGAAGTATGACCGGCCGAATGAACACATACAAAGTGGTCTTGTTACGCTCGGCGCGACGGTTCTTGAACAGCCAGCCGAGGCCAGGAATGCGGCCTAATCCCGGTACGCGCTGCTCGCTTTCAAGCAGTTGATCGTCGGTTAAACCGCCCAACACAATGATTTGGCCGTCTTCAACGAAAACGGACGTAGAAATCGAGCGGGTATTAGTAATGAGATCGACCGCACCGGATGAGCCAGCGCTGATGCTTGAAGTCTCTTGCTCGATAGTCAAAATCATGCCGCTGCCATCATTGATTTGCGGTGTGATGCGCAGGCTGGTGCCGACCTCTTCGCGTTGAATAGTCTGGAACGGGTTAACCGAGCCCGTTGCCGCGCCGGTGTTTGTAAATTGGCCGGTTAAGAAAGGCACTTCCTGGCCAACTTTGATTTCCGATTCTTCGTTGTCGATGGCGGTTACGCGGGGCATAGACACGATATTGGTATTTGCATCGCCGCGCAGCGTATTGAGAATGGCCGCCCAACTAGTGCCGGATTCAGTAATTCGGCCGATTCCGGCGGTCAGGCCCTGGGCGATTGTGCCGATATTGGGCCCAGCGCCGCCGGAAGCAGAACCCGCCAACGGTACGACGCCGTTAGAGCCAAAGTTCGTTAGAGCGATCGGCTGATTGCTTCCAGAGCCTTCTGCAATCCAGGTAATCCCGAGTTCGGCCTCGCTTTGCTCGCTCAGTTCGACAATGATGGCTTCAACGGACACTTGAGCGCGTCGAATATCGATCTGATCGATGATGCTCATAATGTCTTGCTTGACCTTCGGTGGAGCATTGATCACCAGCGCATTGGTCGAAGGCTCTGACCAAATTGTTACGCCATCTGCTCCTAGTGTGCCTGGATTGCCCTCGCTGGCCGCAGAGCCGCCAAATTGCTGCGCCAATTGGGTCGCCAGGCTTTCCGAGTCGGCATACTGCAAGTAGCGCACTTCGGTAGCCGCGCCGTCTGTGATCGGCGTATCGAGATGGACAATAACTGCACGAAATCGCAAGCGTGCACCTTCCGTTCCGCTGAGCATGATGCTATTGGTGCGCGGGTCTGCAACGAACGAGGCCACCGGAGCACCTTGTCCTGCTGCAGAAGCCGCTGCTAGTGCCTGCAAAGTGGCGACTACATCGCCAGCCGATGCATTTTCCAGCCGGATGAATTCGATATCGTTGCGTCCGCCAACGTCCATCCGGCGGATGATGTCGACGATTCTGTTGACGTTGCCGGCGCGGTCGGAAATCACCAGCATGTTCGACTCGGGGTGCGCGGCAAAATGCGCAATTTGCGCGATCAGTGGCCGCAGAATCGGCACTAACTGAGCTGCGCCGACATTATTGACGCTGATTGTGCGCGTGACGAATGCGTCGTTGATTGATGAGTCTGAACTGGGTACCTGGCGGGCTGTGGCGTCCGGAATGACCCGGACTGTGTTGCCGTTTTCGACCGCTGCATATCCATGCACCTGCAACGCGGCCAAATACAATTCATAGAAACCGGCAGCGTTAACTGGCGTATTCGAAAATAACGTGACTCTCGCATTGATGCGGGGGTCCACGATGACATTACGCCCAGTTACGGCCATCACCGACTGCGTAACCGTGCGGATGTCAGTGTCTTGGAAATTCGGCGTTATTTGCTGGTCATTAGCTTGTCCAAATGCTGCATTCACAACAAACAAGTATGCAAACAGGCTAATCGCCAGCGGCTGCTTGATGAGGAAGCGTAGCCGCCATTGCGGGCAAGCCGAACGGTGTTTTTTCATGGTTAACAACATGCTACTGCCTGCCCTCGCTGAGGGCGCTTAACTGATTGGTGTCGATTACAATGACCTCAGGTGTGCCATTGCGAAGAATTGTTACGTTTGCCATCGTTGTCTCGCCCAATGCCTGAAAGGCCTCCAGGCCTCGGCTGGGATCATCCAGCTGAATGCCGTTGATATCCGTAACGACGTCGCCTGCCTCCAGTCCCAAGCTGGTAAACAGCTCGCCTTCGACGCCGGGAGATACGCGGAATCCGACGATCTGGCCGCCTTCCACATGGGGCGCAAAGCGCATCACCCGGGCGATATCGGTGGCATTCTCGCTGATGACCTGGCGCAGCGGGGCAGGGCTGTTTGTCGCCGTAGGCCGGGTTGGCCGGGCCGCGGCAGCGCGGCGAACACTGGCGCCTTCGGTATCTTCTTCGGGCAATCGCAAGGTTTCGAGCCGCCCGTTTCTATTGAGAATGACCCGGTCTTTGAAGACGTGGTGCAAAGTTGCGCCGCTGGCGCCTTCAACCGTATCGCCGACAAGATATAATTTATCGGGCTGATTGCCGGTAGTGATCATTGCCTCCGAATCGGGGTTGTTTTCTCGAGCCACGACCCCAGATAGTTTTAGGTTCAATGTCGTGTCAGGCGCATCGACGATTGCGCTCGGCGCAGGCACGACCACCGCCGGTGTTGCGGGTGCAACGCCGAACAGGTGAGATTCGCGCAGGCGGTCGAATCCCGCGCTGAGCATAGGTGTAGCTTGCCCCGAATTCGTCGCCACTTCAGGGTGGGGCTGGGCATAGTCTTCACCAGGGAAGACAGACCAGGTAATCTGGGCAAATTTGAAAGCCATCGCGAGCACCAGGACGGCGCAGACAACCGGTGGCAAGAAGCGGTTTGCCGGCTTAATCCAGTGGCTTGACGTCGTTACGCCAAGCTGGTTGATGCGGTCGGCAACGTTCATCTTACTAATTCGCTGGGCCTCGGCTCAGATGGGTGTGAGCATCATAGGTTAGCCGCACGCTGACTAACAAGGCAGTATAAGGATTTCAGGCCATGGATGACGAAGTTGTAATGCTCAGAATTGCGCGATTTTGCGAGCTGTTCAGCGGCTGCAACCTTCTGAGTCGCTAGAATCTAAAGATATGTCAGATTTTCGTTTCGATCCAGGTAATGAGGGTGGCGATGGCCTCAGCGTCGAGGAAGAGCCGCCAAAGCTGAAACGGCCGCCGCTGTATCGCGTTATTTTGTTGAATGACGATTACACGCCGATGGAATTTGTCGTCCAGGTGCTGGAGGATATTTTCTCAATGGATCGCAACACCGCGACACGGGTTATGCTGGAGGTTCATACTAAGGGTAAGGGAATATGCGGTGTTTATACGTATGAGATCGCTGAAACTAAGGTTGCGCAAGTGACGAGTTTGGCGCAACAGCACCAGCATCCTTTGCTTTGCACGATGGAAGAGACTTAATGCTGTCAAGTGAATTAGAAATCTGCCTGAACGAGGCTTTTCAGCGGGCGCGTGACGATCGTCACGAGTTTATTACGGTTGAGCATTTGTTGCTCGCACTGTTAGATACTGGCGAAGTCGTCGAAATTCTAAAAGCGTGCAGTGCGGATCCAGGCCGCCTGCGCCGAGAGCTCAAAGAGTTTATCGAAGACTCGACGCCGCGCGTTGCCGGTGAGCCCGGCGAAGAAGTGGACGTACAACCGACCCTGGGGTTTCAGCGAGTGCTGCAGCGCGCTGTTTTTCATGTGCAATCCAGCGGCAAGAAAGAAGTCAGGCCTTCTAATGTGCTCGTTGCCATTTTTAGTGAAAAACAATCCCAGGCGGTCTACCTGCTGGGTTTGCAGGATGTGTCGCGACTCGATGTAACGCATTGCATTTCGCATGGCGTAACGAAGCCGCGAGACCGTCTTGGCGACGAAGATGTCACGGCATCCGTCGAGCCTGATGGGCGCGGGGAGTCCAGTGCGCTGGAGCGTTTCGCAGACAATCTGAACGAACGCGCCATGGAGGGTCGAATCGACCCTCTGATCGGGCGCGAGCATGAGATCGAGCGTACCGTTCAGATATTATGTCGGCGCCGCAAGAACAATCCGCTGTACGTGGGTGAGGCTGGCGTCGGCAAAACGGCCATTGCCGAAGGGCTGGCCCGACTGATCGTCGAAGGCAATGTCCCGGAAATTCTGCGCGATTGCACCATCTACTCGCTGGATCTGGGCGCCCTGATCGCCGGCACCAAGTATCGCGGCGATTTCGAGAAAAGGCTCAAGGCGGTTGTTTCCGAGCTCAAAAAGGAAGATGGCGCCATTTTGTTCATCGACGAAATTCATACGGTAATAGGTGCCGGTGCGGCATCCGGCGGCGTCATGGATGCATCCAATTTGATCAAGCCCGTACTGGCAAACGGCGAATTGCGCTGCATTGGTTCAACTACTTACTCCGAATTTCGCGGTATCTTTGAAAAAGACCATGCATTGGCAAGACGGTTTCAGAAGATCGACGTTGTAGAGCCGACCATCGAAGAAACGACCGAGATATTGCGTGGATTAAAAAGTCGCTTCGAAGAGCATCATGGCGTGGTTTACACCGATGATGCGCTTGCAGCGGCAGCCGAACTCTCCGCCCGGCACATCAACGATAGGCATCTGCCAGACAAAGCGATTGATGTCATTGATGAGGCGGGCGCCAATTGCCGTTTGCAGCCTGAGGGCGAGCGCCAGAAACTGGTAGACGTCGAGCTGATTCAGCAGATTGTCGCAAAGATTGCGCGTATTCCTTCGAAGAGCGTTTCGGCATCGGACAGAGATACGCTGCGCAACCTTGAACGCGACTTGAAGCTCGTTATCTTTGGCCAAGATCGTGCAATCGATGCATTGGCAGCGGCGATCAAGATGGCCCGTTCCGGTTTGGGCGACGAAGCGAAGCCGGTTGG
>JAHEEO010000124.1:0-1421 GCA_024640665.1 Rhodospirillales bacterium
CAGTAATAATGCCCCTGCTCGAGCGCTTGCAGTTCAGCCCGGTCGATGCGAATTTCCTGGCCGATAAGCGCGAACGCCTGCTCGCGGTCATCGATCCCCTGAAGCTTTGCTACAACCTGCTTACCGTGCAGCCTGCCCTCGGTAACCGCGCAGTCGCTAAGCCATTCGCCGCTGTCTGCGCTGTACAGATGCCAACGACGATATTCAACAATGCCTTCTCGAGGTTGCGTGAATGAGTACACCTAGACCCAACCGCGGACGCCATAGACGCCACTAACGTGACCGAGACAGATTTGGCGCGCTGTCACCGCCCGCTAGGCCTTAGCTTGCGGGAAGATGAATACTTAAGAGGCGTCGGCGGCTGCGCGAATCTGTTTGAGCAGACCAGCAACACGCTCCGATGGCTGAGCGCCCTGGCCCAACCAATAGTCCGCGCGTTCGAGGTCGACCTTCAAACGCTCGTCATTGCCGCGCGCGATCGGGTTGAAAAACCCTAAGCGCTCAATATAACGACCGTCGCGACGATTGCGTCGGTCGGTAACAACAATGTGATAAAACGGCCGCTTCAATGCGCCACCGCGCGAAAGCCGAATTCTAACCATGACATCGATTCCAAATTTGTTTTGCAGGCCGCCGCCCAAGGGCAGCCCGATCTGAGGCCGCGAATTCTACTGGTTTTTGCGGCCGATGTATAAGGTTTTTAGGGTCTTATCCGAATGGACGCTTATTTCGCATCGCTGCACCTAGCATTCGGCCCATACCGCCGCCCTTGGAGACGCGTTTCATCGTCTTGACGAGCTGCTTGTGTTGTTTCAGCAATCGGTTCACATCCTGCACGCTCTGTCCTGCTCCGGCGGCGATGCGCCGTTTCCGGGACCCGTCAATCACATCAGGTCGCCGGCGCTCACGCGGGGTCATCGAATCAATGACCCCCATTTGACGGCGCAGTTGTTTTTCGTCCAACGCCGGATTCTGCGCTGCACCGGCCGGCAAGCCCGGCATTTTGTCCAAAATTGCGGACAAACCGCCCATATTCAGCATTTGATCGAGTTGCGAGCGGAAGTCTTCCAGATTCAGCGCACGGCCTTTCTTCACCTTGCTGGCGACACGCTCCATTTCGACCTTGTCAAGCTTGTCGTGGACCTGCTCAACCAAGCCCACAACATCGCCCATGCCAAGAATGCGGTTTGCAAACCGGTCCGGCACAAAATCCTCATAGGCGTCCAGCTTTTCGCCGGTTCCGACCAGTTTTATCGGCAGGCCAGTGAGTTCGCGTACCGACAATGCAACACCGCCGCGGGCATCGCCGTCCGCCTTGGTCAGCACTATGCCCGTCAATGGAAGGGCTTCGTGGAACGCCTGTGCCGAGTTGAGCGCGTCTTGTCCACCCATGGCGTCAACCACAAACAGCGTCTCGACGG
>JAHEEO010000124.1:1447-5280 GCA_024640665.1 Rhodospirillales bacterium
CCTGCGCATGCAAGGCGCGCACTTCGCTCATCATTTCTTCATCGACATGCAACCGGCCGGCAGTATCGACAATAAGCCACTTCGCACCGCGGCGCCGCGCTTCGTCGATTGCGAGCGTCAGGATCGTGCCGGGGTCGTCTTCCGCCGGCGAAAATACGGGGATGCCGAGTGTCGCTCCCAGACTCGCAAGCTGCTCGCGAGCGGCAGGTCGGTACACGTCGGTACTGACCAACAGCAGATCGGCACCGTGTTTCTTGCGCAGACTTGCTGCAATCTTGCCGGCAGACGTCGTTTTACCTGCGCCTTGCAGCCCGACGAGCATCAGGACGGCTGGATTGCCACGACCGGCAATCGGCACAGAATCCGTACCCAGCACCTTGACGAGTTCATCATGGACAATCTTGGTGAAGGTTTGCCCCGGATTAAGGCTCCGGGCCACCTCTTCTCCGAGCGCTCGCTGGCGAACCCGCGCAACAAATGCCTTTGCGACGGGCAACGCGACATCGGCCTCGAGCAAAGCCATCCGAATTTGCCGCACGGTATCGCGAATATTGTCTTCGCTGATGCGGCCGCGGCCGGTCAATTGCCGCAATGTGCCGCTCAATCGCTGTGTGAGCGTGTCAAACATGGTCGCTAAATCTACCTCCCGAACCGCCGCAGCCTAGCATGAGAGCGTCAATACGACGACTGTCTCCTTGACACCTCAATTCTCTATCGTTCACTCTAGCAGCATCATCAGAAAATTTAAGGGGTGTTCCGTCTTTGAACGACGACGTTCCAATAGGCTTCCTACTCGGCCTACTCGCATTACTCATATTGCTTTCAGCATTCTTCTCGGGCACTGAAACTGCACTAATGAGCCTCAATCGTTACCGACTGAGGCACCGCGCACGCGGCGGCAACCGCGCGGCACAAATTACCGAATCCCTTCTGCAACGCCCTGATCGACTGATCGGATTGATCTTGCTGGGCAATAATGCCGTCAATCTTGGCGCAGCTGCATTAGTCACTGTCATTTCGCTGCGTATCGGCGGCGAGCAAGCGATCTGGATTGGCACCCTGATCCTGACGTTTGTCATTCTAATTTTTGCAGAAGTGGCGCCGAAGACAATCGCCGCGCTGCATCCAACTCAAATCGCCCTGCCGGCGGCCCTGATCTATTACCCGCTGCAAAAAGCCGCATATCCGATCGTCTGGACCATCAATTTAATTGCGAATGGCCTGCTGAGGCTGCTGGGCGTTCGACCTGATCAGATCGCATCACATTCCTTGAGCACCGAAGAACTGCGTGTCGTGGTTGCCGAAGCTGGCGCGATGGTGCCGCGGGGCCACAGACGCATGTTGCTCAGCATTTTGGATCTGGACGCGATGAGCGTCGACGACGTCATGATTCCGCGCCAGGAGATCATAGGCATCGATCTGGATCGCGACTGGAATGAGAATTTGATATTGATTTCATCAACTGAGATCAATCGATTACCAGTTTACCGCGATGATATCGACAGCATCGTCGGCGTCGTAAGCGTCCGCAAATTGGTCGCAGCGCTGGCGAAGGGCACCCTGACCGAGGCTCAGCTGTTACGCGAAATCCGCGAACCCTACTTCGTACCCGAAGGCACGCTGCTGACGCAGCAGTTGCTGGCCTTTCGAGAACAGCATCGCCGCACCGCTTTCGTCATAGATGAATATGGCGATGTGCAAGGCTTGGTCACGACCGAGGACATACTCAGGGAAATCGTCGGTGAGTTTGGCGAAAATTCACAACGGGAAGACCTCGGTATCACTCGGGATGGAGACGATCACTATCGAATCGATGCAAGCGCCAATATTCGGACACTGAATCGAATCATGCAATGGGACTTGCCAACCGATGGACCCAAGACGCTCAATGGCCTGATTTTAGAAGAAATCGAGACGATTCCTGATCCTGGCACGAAACTGATGGTTGCTAACTTGCCCATCGAGATTGTCGAAACCTCTGAACATGCGATCAAGTCGATACGCCTTGACACGCGAGGACTCGACACCGGTGCTATTGAAGAAGAAATAGACAAGAACAACGAAGCGGCCGCGTAAATTAGTTGCGTTGAACGTCAGGCTTGAACCTGCTCGAGCCATGGCAGCGGATAACTCAAGAATCGAACGCCGCCGTCAATGCTTCGGATAATCGTGTTACCGATACCAGCTTTAGCCCACAGTCCCGTCTGGGTACATTCAGCTTGGGCACAATCGCGCGCTTGAAGCCGTGCTTCTTCGCCTCCAGCAGGCGCTCCTCGCCAAACGGAACGGGCCGCACCTCTCCGGTCAACCCCACTTCGCCGAATACCACCAAATCTTTGGGCAACGGCCGCTCGCGAAAACTCGACAGCACCGCCAGCACAACAGCCAGATCCGACGCCGTCTCCGTCACTCTCAAGCCACCGACGACGTTGGCATAGACGTCACAATCTGCGAGCGAAGTACCGCAGTGCCGATGCAGCACGGCCAACAACAGGCCCAGGCGTTGCCCGTCAAAGCCCTGCGCGATTCGCCGCGCTGAATGCTGAAGACTCTGGTCCACGAGCGCCTGGACTTCGACTAGAACCGGCCGCGTGCCCTCGCGTGTTACTAGAGTCGCGGTACCGGCCACTTCCTGGTCGCGCTGCGCCAGAAATATCGCCGATGGGTTGCGCACTTCGGCAAAGCCTTGCTCGGTCATCGCGAAGAACCCCAATTCATTCGCAGCGCCGAAGCGGTTCTTAGCAGCGCGGACAATGCGAAACCGGCTGCCGAGATCGCTCTCGAAGTACAACACCGTATCCACCATGTGCTCGAGAACCCGCGGACCGGCCAGCGTGCCCTCCTTGGTGACATGCCCGACGAGCACGACGGCGACTCGGCGAGTCTTCGCGAAGCGGACGAGTTGCGCCGCGCATTCGCGCAGCTGGCTGACCGAACCCGGCGCAGATTGCAGCGTGTCGGTATACAGCGTTTGCACGGAATCGATGACAATCACTGCTGCCTTAGCGGCTTGCAGTCGGCCGATCACAGACTCTACATGCGTTTCAGCCAGCAGCTCGACGGGCGCCGAATCCACCTCCAACCGCCGCGCCCGCAGCCCAATTTGCTCCAGCGATTCCTCACCGGTTACATAGACCACGGGACTGCTTTTCGACAACTCGGCCAGCACTTTCAGCAGCAGTGTGGACTTGCCGATACCCGGATCGCCACCAATCAATACGACTGAACCCGGCACCAAACCGCCACCGAGCACGCGATCGAACTCGGCCAAGCCCGTCGATAATCGGCCGGCCGTCTCGACGTCGAGCGCGTTGAGCTTCGCCAGATCTGCAGCACCGGCGTAATGCACCTGTTGCGAGCGGCCCGCACTCGTGCGCTGCTCGGCCAGCGTATTCCAGGCGCCGCAGTCCGGACACTGGCCCTGCCACTTGGGCTGCGCAGCGCCACACTGCTCGCAGTTGTAAATCGTTTTAGGTTTGGCCATGGCTGCGCAGAATAGCCTAACTACGGCCGCAGCGGGCGGCCCGTATCTGCGCGGTTCGGCCCAGTCCTAAAATCCAAAATGTGAAATACACGCATAAATTCGCTTGCAATATTATGTATGATTCATTTCGTTACCGGCGGTGTTCATAGAGGAGCATCGGCGGCGAGTTCGAAAACGACGAATCGGTTGATGACCAGGCGCGGCCTCGTTTCTGGGCTAGGCTCCTAAATGCGTAGCAAAAAAGGAGAAACGTGAACGCGCACACGGACATTTTTGTGGGCAGTGGTAGTCTATGTCGACTACAAGTACCCGTGGAGCGCAGCAGTCTAAGCTCATGTTTTTATTAGGT
>JAHEEO010000124.1:5290-9110 GCA_024640665.1 Rhodospirillales bacterium
GACTCGAACTCAAAGGGACCAGATTCTGGCGTTTCTGCAATGGTCGGAGTTTATGTATGGGATCGAGCTTGCAAAAATCCTCTGCAAGGCACTTGGCGAACTAGACCGCAATAACGGCAGGAAATGAGTCTAAAAGGGAAATTCGGGCACGTTGAGCTGACGGACGTCGGCAAGGTCAGGGACCATAACGAAGACGCCATCGCGTCTGACGCAGATATCGGTCTTTGGGTCTTGGCCGACGGAATGGGCGGCTATAACGCGGGTGAAGTGGCGAGTGGAATCGCGGTAAAGACAATCGTGGAATTAGTTGCAGAAGCTTGCAAACGCGAAGCGCGTGGCGAAATTGAGCCCGGCACCGGGTACATGCGCCAAACTATCTCGTTGCGAGACGCCGTCACGCGGGCAAACAAAGTAATCCATCAAACCGCGCAGTCGCAGCCCCAATGCGAAGGCATGGGAACTACGCTAGTTGCTTGCCTGCTCTATAACAATCGAGTTTCTATCGCGCATGTTGGCGATTCACGACTGTATCGTTTGCGCGACAATCGCCTAGAACAAATAACCCTCGATCACTCCTTGCTGCAGGAACTCGTCGACCGCGGGTTTTATTCTCAAGAGGAAGCACAGCGCTCCTCCAACCGGAATTACGTGACACGTGCACTGGGCGTCGAACCAACAGTCGACGTAGAAGTGCAGGAAATTGAGATTCAACCGGGCGACTACCTTTTGATGTGCTCGGATGGTCTACCCGACATGGTCGAAGATGAGGATATTCACTTGACCATTAGCACCTTTGACAACGACATCAACACAATTGGCGAGCAACTCATCAAGCTAACCAATGACAATGGCGGACGCGATAACGTGTCCGTAGTGCTGGTGCGCATTCTAGATTCTTTCCCCGCTAAGCCTGCCGGTTTTGTAGGCAAGATCCGTAAGTTTTTCGAGTAATTGGGACACGACTATGGCACGTTTGATACTTAGCTTGGATGGCCAAACATTGGCCGAGTACAACATGACTAAAGAGCGTTACACAGTCGGTCGACTTCCCGACAACGATATTCGTATCGATAACGCAGCTGTCAGCGGTCATCATTCATTGATTATCAACATCTTGAATGATTCGTTCCTGGAAGACCTGAACAGCACCAACGGTACCTACGTAAATGGCAAGCTGATTAAGAAGCACGCCTTGCAGCAAGGTGACGTGGTTACAGTCGGCCATCACCAATTGCGTTATGTCGACGACCAGACTCAGGACGAATCGGAAGACGAGTTCGAGAAAACCATGGTTATCGAGCCAAGCGGCAAAGCCGAACAGCGTGTTCGCGAGGTCGCCGAACGAGCCACAGCTGCCGCAATGTCCAGCAATGCAGCTGTCGCCGAAGACGACGATCGACCATTACCGGAAGCCCACTCCAACGCTGCGGCGGCTACTGCTGAAAAAGTTCATACGGAAACTTCAGCACCGCGCCCGCAAAATCAGCCAACGGCCACGCAAGATATCGACCCAGCCAAGATTCCCAAATTGCCGCTCGCCAAACTGCAGGTGTTATCTGGAACATTTGCTGGCCGAGAACTTGAGCTATCAAAGGCACTCACCACGCTGGGACGACCCGGCATACAAGTGGCGGCCATTAGCCGTCGCGCCGAGGGTTACTTTATTGTGACTGTCGAAGCCAAGAGCAGTGACGATTATCCACTCGTCAACGGCATGAGCATTGGAGATCTGGCACGCAAGTTAGAAGACAATGACGTTGTGCAATTGGCAGGTGTAAAGATGGGATTCTTTATCAGCTAGCTTTCGAGAGCGCCCGCGTGGTCCGTCAAAAAACACCTTCGCCATAAGCGTTGGCCACAAGGTTTTCGAAGCGAGTGAACTCGCCCCGAAACGTCAGGTGGAATTCGCCAACGGGGCCGTTACGCTGCTTACCGATAATGATATCGGCCACGCCCTTGCGAGGCGTATCCGGCTCGTAAACTTCTTCGCGATAAATAAACACGATGACGTCGGCGTCTTGTTCGATTGCACCGGATTCGCGAAGGTCGGACATCACCGGCCTCTTGTCGGTGCGTTGCTCAACGCTTCGATTGAGCTGGGATAAAGCAACGACAGGCACGTCGAGTTCTTTCGCCAACGCTTTCAGCGAACGTGAAATTTCGGAAATTTCCGTGGCGCGGTTTTCTGTGTTGCCCGTCACCTGCATAAGCTGCAGGTAGTCGACTACTACCAAGCCCAAGCCATGCTCACGCTTGAGCCGGCGTGCGCGCGCGCGAACCTCGGTTGGACTCAAACCAGCGCTGTCGTCGATATAGATCGGCACAGTTGACATCATTGAAACGGCCGAATCGATCCGTCGCCAATCCTCGTCGTTGAGCCTTCCAGTTCGAAGCTTCTGCTGGTTTACGCGGCCAATCGAACCAATCATTCGAAAGCTGAGCTGTTCGGCCGACATTTCCATGCTGAATACCGCTGTCGGCACTTTGTGCGCGATGGCAGCATTCTCGGCAATGTTGATTGCCAACGTGGTTTTACCCATAGACGGCCGGCCGGCAATAATGATCAATTCGCCGCGCTGTAGACCGGCAGTCATTCGATCCATATCGGCAAAACCGGTCGATACGCCGGTAATGTCGCCTTCTGACTGACTAAGATCGTCCAGACGATTAATTGTTATGGGCAGAATTTGCTTGAGCGACGAGAAGCCGCCGCGGCGCGCGCCACGATCGGCAATTTCAAAAACTCGCTGCTCGGCCAGATCGACGAGTTCAGTAGCAGACTGGCCTTCCGTCTGATGGGCGCTGGCAGCAATGTCGCCGCCGATTTCGATGAGCTGACGCAACATCGATTTTTCACGAATGATTTGCGCGTACGCGCGAATGTTGGCAGCACTCGGCGTATCTTCGACGATCTGTGCGAGATAGTTTGCGCCGCCGGCCGTTTCAAGCGCTTCGATGCTGCTGAGGTACTCGCGTACCGTGATTGCATCAGGCGGCTGATCGCGCTCAGTGAGGGTAATGATGGCGGCAAAGATCTCGCGATGATCTGCCCGATAAAAGTCTTCGCGCGACACCACATCTGCAACGTGATCCCAGGCACGCTGATCCATCATCAGCCCGCCCAGCACGCATTGCTCTGCTTCTAACGAATGTGGCGGTAATCGCAACCTGCCGGTTGCGGTGGAGGCGAAATCATCGTTAGCCGCTACGTTCACTAAGACTCACGCTTCCTTATAGTTTTGGTATTGGGGCTTCAGTGCTCAATGCAGAGCGATTAATCGTTATCCCAATCGTTTTCGGACGCTTCGTCATCATCCTTAGCGAGTTCGAAAGACGCCGCTGGAAGTTCACCCCCGTCGATAACGACAGAAATGGTGACGTTGACATCGCTGTGCAAATGGAAGTCTACGCTATGCTCGCCAACCGTGCGCAACGGTCCATCTTGCATGCGCACTTCGCTGCGCTCGACGGCAAAGCCCTGTTCCGCGCAAGCCGCCGCAATGTCTGCCGTACCGATAGAACCAAACAGTCGGCCCTCCGGTCCAGCCTGCACCTCGATGCGTAACGCAAGCGCCTCCAATTCCTTGGCGCGCGCTTTCGCTGCAGCCAATTCACCGGCGGCCTTCTTCTCGAGCTCGGCACGTCGTGCCTCGAACTTGGCGAGGTTCTCGGCGGTTGCGAACGTGGCCTTACCCTGCGGGATCAAGTAATTTCTCGCGTAACCGGGTTTGACCGTAACGCGGTCGCCGATTGAGCCCATGTTGTCGATTCGTTCTAAAAGTATGATGTCCATTCCGCCGTCCTTTAAGCGTTTAATTCA
>JAHEEO010000125.1:0-6182 GCA_024640665.1 Rhodospirillales bacterium
TCGCGCTTATTTTTCCGAGGAACTGGAGGCACTCGGCAAAATGAAAGTGCAGGAGAAGTGGGGGCTCGCACTTTTTTCGGCAGCCACGTTGCTGGCGTTTACTCGGCAGTTTTATGCTAATTGGCTGCCAGGACTGACGCCTGCGTTTGCGTTTCTGGTTTGTGGCGTCTTGTGCTTTATTGTGCGCAAAAATGGCGAGGCCATGTTGAGCTGGGAGTATGCACAAAAGCGGATGATCTGGGGTTTGATCTACTTATTCGCCGGTGGTTCGGCGCTGGGCCAGATCTTGAGTCGGACAGGCACAGCACAATTTATCGCCGATTTGCTGGTGCCTTTTGCCGATGGCGGGGGGCTGCTGGCAATTACTGCATTTGTTGCGTTGACGGTTGTGTTGACGCAAATAACCAGCAACACGGCCGCTGTCGCAATTGTGGTTCCAATCACGATCAGCACTTTTCAGAGCTTGGGAGTAAATCCTGTGCCGATGGTTTATATCGTCGCTGCGGCTGGCAACTATGGGTTGATGCTGCCGTCGTCCTCCGGCGGCTCGGCTGTGGCTGCTGGATACGGTGTGGACCTGAAGACGATGTTCTCATCAGGTCTCAAATTAACGTTGATAATTCTGGTTACGCTGATGGCCAGCGGCTATGTATTTTCGACTTACTGGCCAGGCTTCGGAGTAGCTTAGTTTTGCGGCGTTGGGGAATCGACAACTAAGCTGCATTATCAGCACTGATGCATTGAATGAGTGCTGTTTTCGACTGAAGATTGCAACTCGCTACCGGCCGGAACCGCTGTCAACGCCGAGAGTTTGCTGGCTCGTGAATGCTCGTCTTGAGCGGCGGGTCGCCATTTGTCATAAGGCTATCGGTGCCGGTTTAGTCGAGCTGCCGGTTTAATCAAGACCGACTAACTGTATGCGTCGCAAGCGGCTCGCTTGAAAGTCGCGACTCATCTGCTTGACCAGATCTTCTGCGCTGGTATATCTCCGTATGTGGGTCATCCACATGACGGCCACGGACGGTCCGTATTGGGAGTTTGCATGGAAGCCGGTATGCACAAACGCGAACAGCGTGTGCTCATCCCTGCGCAAGTAAAAATTGGCGTTCGCGTCTCGCTCGTGGCAATTGCCTGCGCGCTGGCGTCTGCCTGCGGGGTGTTAACGACGGCACCCCAGGCACCAGTCGAACAGCCCGTTTTGAGTGAGATTCCACCAGTTAACGTACGCCGTTTGGCGCTCCCGCCTGAGGCGATTTCCAGTTCGCCGGCCAATACCGAACCGCTGGCACCGGTGGCGGTTGTATTGAGTAGTGACATCTTCGCATATTCGGGCGTCGCGGAGCGGCTCTTTGAATTACTTGATGATCAACCGATAGCGCTGTTTACCCTGGATGCGAATACTGGTGCAGCCGGTCCATATGAAGCTGCAATGGCGGCGGAGATCAACGCATTGGAGCCACGCGCTACAGTGGCTATCGGTTTGCCGGCTGCGCTGTTCGCGAGTCGCAGCGTCGAATCGCCTGTCGTGTTCTGCCAGGTATTCAACTACGCGGAATATCCAGAACTCGCGAATGCCGTCGCCGCAGTTTCTGTTTTGCCCTCATTTGAAAGGCAGCTGCACTTTTGGAAGGGCGTTGATTCGTCGCTGACCTCCGTTGGCGCGATTTTCGGTCCCGGACATGAAGCTCTGTTAACGGATTCACGCCGGGCCGCCGAATCGGAAGGCCTTGAGTTTGAGCATAGAGTCTCTCAGTCCGATCAGGAAACGGTTTATCTATTCAAGCGGCTAGCCGCCGATATCGATGGCTTCTGGCTGGTTCCGGATAACCGGATATTGAGTTTGTCGGCAATCAATGAAGTGATGGACTATGCAGCTGTGCATGAAATACCCGTTGTGGTTTCAGTTCCAGAGCTGCTGCAATTCGGCGCGCTGATGAGTTTGGCGGCGTCACCTGCGCAAGTAGCTGACACGGTATTTGAGGTGTTGCGAAGTTTGCTTGTTTCGGCGGCGAGCAGTTTTATGCTTGTGGCACCGGATACCTTTGAAGTCGAATTCAACCCAATTGTTGCCGCGCGCTTTGGTTTGGGAGTCGACTGAAAATGCCGTCGAAGCCTGCGCCAAAGTACACGCCGTGGCGGCTGCTGTCCCGGCTGCGAGATTGGGCTTCGAAAAAGCATGGAAGCCACACGCTGGTCAGTGAAATTCTGTCGCTGCAATTATTGCTGACGGCATGTGCTGGTGTCTTTGCGATTGCCGGCCTGTATTGGACATCGCAAAGCTCTTTACTCCACAACGTAGATCGCTGGGCGCTGCAATGGGTCGACGACCTTCAAGAGTTGGGCGCGCCGCTGTATTTGAACGATCAGCCCAATGCTTTCATCAATGTTGAGCGATTCGCCGACCGATACCCTGAGCTTATGCGCGTAACGTATTTCGACGCAGCAGGTAACGTTAAAGATTCCGTCAGCAACGAAACCAACGAAAGCAACGAAAATGGCGCTAGGCCAATAGATGACGAAACGGTGGCCTCGCTGGCTGCTCGTGCTGGAAGCGAGCGAGGACACGTGATGCAGCGCGGTACCGATAAAGGTCAGTTCGTACTTCGCAGCGTGATTTGGACCGAAGCACTGACCGGAGACGGCTTGTTCGGTTTTACCGGTGTAGAGATTGAAAGCGAAATTCAGACGATAGGTTTCGTCGAATTGGAGTTGGATTTCGCGCCGTACTTCGACCAGATTGCGGCCAATGTCAAAATCGCAAGTCTCGTTTTGCTGGGTTTGCTGTTGACCATGGCAATGATCAGCCACCAGTTGCTGAGGCGATCGTTACGCTGCCTATCGGGTTTGCAGGCACCCATTCAGAAACTGGCGAGTGGTGTGCTGGATGTCGATTTCCCGACGACGCGTTATCGTGAGATTTCTTCAATCGTCGATACGTTGAAGACGACGGTGTCAACACTGCGGCAACGTGAATCCAAGTTAACTCGACTGGCCAACCACGATGCCCTCACCGGCTTATATAATCGCGCCCGCTTTGTCGAAGAACTCGAACGCGAAATAGATCGCGTCGAAAGTGAAGAAGTGGTCAGCGCGTTGCTATTCATAGATCTGGATCAGTTTAAGTATGTAAATGATACTTGCGGGCACCCGGCAGGCGACAAATTACTGGTTTGCGCCGCCAGGCAATTGCGCCAGTCAGTGCGAAAACACGATGTGGTGGCTCGGTTTGGCGGGGATGAATTCTCAATTTTGTTGCGGGATGTCACCCGTCGAGAAGTCAGGCAGATCGGTGCAGATATGCTTACGCAGATGCGCGATTTTGCGCACGTTGAAGGCAGTCATGTTTTTCAGCTGCAATGCAGTATTGGTATCGCGATGATCCGCTCGAATAAGTGGACGGCTGATAATGTTCTTGCCCAAGCGGACATGGCATGCCATGAGGCGAAACGGCGGGGCCGCAATCGTATGGAGTTCTATCGCGTTTCCGCTAAGGAAACCGAGCAAATGAAGGAAGACGTCGGGTGGACACAGCGCATTAAGCACGGTCTTGCTCAAGATCTGTTCGTACTGCGCTACCAGCCCATAGTCCACGTTGCCACTGGCAAGACATCGCATCACGAAGTGCTGCTGCGCATGCAAATGCCGGATGGCCGCGTAATTTCCCCGAATGCTTTCTTGCCTGCTGCCGAGAGATTCGGGTTAATGCTCGACCTGGACTATTGGGTAATTGAGCATGCGATCGAGGCGTTGGCATTTCACAGAAAAAGTAATCCTTCGCTCCGATTTACGATCAATCTTTCGGCGCACGCATTCGAGGCGAATAACCTGCATTTGAGAGTGAGGGATTCGCTGCAGCTGCATGGCGTTCCTGCCAATAGCATCGTCTTTGAAATCACAGAGCAGGTTGCCATACGCAATATTGCCGAAGTGGAAAAGCAGGTGCTGTCTTTGAAGGGCCTTGGCTGCAAAGTGGCCATTGACGATTTTGGCACGGGTTACAGCTCATTCAGTCATCTCAAACAGTTTAAGTTTGATTACCTGAAGATTGATGGTTCGTTCGTAGAAAACCTTGCTCGAGATCCGGTTGATCAAACCATGGTGCGCTTATTTGCCGACATCGGTAAGGGTTTGGGCGTTCCGACAATCGCTGAGTACGTAACCAACGCCACATCTTATGCGTTGCTTGCAAAGTTCGGTATCAATTATGCGCAAGGCTATCACCTGGGGCGACCTAAGGCTGTGCCCGAGTTGCCGAGCGTGGCCATTCCGATCGAGATTCTGCGCAGGAATAAGAGGCGCCTGGAAGAAGGCTTGGACGATACCGACTCAGACCATACGGCGACTAATACGTCCAGAGTCTGACGCAAGCTCGCGAAGAGGGACTCGCCCAATCGCAAAGTTTTTGTCCCCAAAACTGACGAGTGCGCTACGATTCACCGTAAATTCCCAGCAACGGGTGGAGCCGATGAAGAAGGTCATTTCCGGCATCATGAAGTTTCAAGAAGGTGCGTACGAGCGCCGGAAGCAGTTGTTTGCGCAGCTGGCCGACAGCCAAAGTCCGGAATTACTGTTCATTACCTGCTCCGACGCGCGGATCGATCCTAATTTAGTCACGCAAACCGAGCCAGGTGAACTATTTATTTGCAGAATTGCTGGCAATATCGTGCCGCCACACGTCCGAGTGGCTGGTGGCGTCACGGCTACAATCGAATATGCGGTCGCCGTGCTGGGCGTCAAAGACATCGTCATTTGCGGACATACGGATTGTGGTGCCATGAAAGGGGCATTGAGTCCTCAACTTCTCCAAGACCTGCCGCATGTTCGGGAATGGCTGGAAAATTCCCGCGCGGCAATAGAAATCGTACGGGCTAATCCAATTGAGGACGAGCGTCAGTTATTGCGCGACCTGACCGAGCAAAACGTGCTGTTGCAGTTGCAGCATTTGCGAACGCATCCGTGCGTTGCGGTTGGCTTGAATCAGAAGCGACTCGCTGTTCACGGCTGGATTTACGATATCGAGACGGGTTCCGTAACCTGCTTCGATGAAGCAAGCGTTGAGTTCAAACCTGTCGCTGAGCGCTATGCAAATTTATTGTCTGCGCCTGCAATAAAATGACGCGCTAAGCGCACTCAGCCAGCATCATTCTGCGATCCACTGTTCGTCCCAATCAGTGATTTCATAGCGATCAGTCATCGGAAAACGCGGCGGCCGCATGGTTTCAAAGCGCCTGTCATAGCTGAGCTTGGTCCGAAACCTGGGCTCGGTTGCGGTCAGCGATCCGGCAGTCAAACTGCCGTGGACGAATAACGTTGACTCAGTTCTCGCGAAATAACTGCGAACCGCAAATCGGCCCCTTGCGTAAATGGCGGCATGGACATGGAGATCGTCTCTTCCGGTAATCTCTGGCGCTGCAATTTCGACAGATCGGTTTGAGACAAGGCCAAGATAATTGGTGTTATCCGGCGCATTGGCGGGGTGTTCGGGGTAGGTGAGGTTGCCAACGATAATGATATCTTGCGGCGAATAGACCAGAACCTGGCCGTTAACGATTCCATGCACGTGAAGGTCGGTTCGCTGCTCGGCAATCAGATAATGAGGTTGATCGCCCAGTGACCGAGATTGGATGGGCACGCTAGCGTCCATCGGTTGCCAGCTATAGCGGCCGTCAGAATGAAACTCAATACGGGTGTCTTTCGAAAAGCGCTGAATGTGGTCGGGATCTATCGCCTCAGCGGCGTTGAACAGCGAATCCGGTCGGGGCAACACAATTCTGTTCACCCGCGTTTCGAGACCGCCAAGGAACACTTCTTCTTGCCGAACTCTTCGGTCGGAGCGAGAGGTATTGATGTCTCTCGCCGTTGTTACTTTGCCGAGAAACGTCGGCTGCACGCCATTACTGCGCGATACAAATATTTCCGAGTTTGAATGAAAACGGCCGTCGATTTCATCGTCATGGATTTGCACGTTGTCGTCCCAGCGGTCGACAAATTGTGCGAAGTGCGAGAATCCGAGCCGCTGCATTCGCATTTGCGTGGTCAGTGTCTGGCCGCCGTTGGTTGTCGTGACGGTAACGAGCGCTTCTTCAATGCCCGTGCTGCTGCTCGCTGGTACTCGCGCGACACTGGCAGTGAAATCCTGACCATCTGCATGCCAGTTTGTTGTCGGTTGCCATTCGGCGAGT
>JAHEEO010000125.1:6192-9041 GCA_024640665.1 Rhodospirillales bacterium
ACGAAACTCTCTGACCAACGCCGAATTTCGTGTGTAACGATGGATTGCTCAGAGACTGACATGGTCGTCGTGATGCGCGGTTCCGGTTTGATTGAACCTCGTTCGGCTGCTTGTTCTGAATTTGCACTGTCGTTCGCTAATTCTTGGTTTTCGACGGCTGCTGCTGAAGCGCTTTTTGCTTCTGTGGCAATAGTGTCGCTCTCGGCAGCGGGAGCGTTCGTGGGTTGGGGCGAGCGGTCGTCGGCTGCAACAGCATCTTCTTGCTGCGGCTCGAGCTCGGACGGTTGTGTTGCATTGGCGGCCGAGGATTCCTCAGCGGGTTCTGCCGGATCGAAGTCTTGGGCATCGCCCGCACCGTCGGCAGCATCATCCTGCAAGGTGGTTTCACCATCGCTGGCATTGCTGGCTATTCCGGGTAGCAATGACACGCGCACAACCGTCGAATCTGCACCGATGCCGGGTTCCTGCAGACCTTTAAAAAGATAGCTGGCACCGACCAGCGCAAGGTGCAGGGCAATTGACGCAGCAAGCGCTGTGGCTCGCTTGTTCACCTGGCTGTATTTCGATTGCGCATTTGGATTTCCCATCGACATGTTTTGGGACCCATTGATATTACGCCAAGCGCGCGGCTCGCGGCGAATTGCATTTGTGCGGACCTGCCGAAATGCCTAGTCTAGGTGCTTTACAAAGCAGCGGGGCCGAACTGTGCGAACAAATTCACCAGATGCCGCCGAGCGCGCGATGCGCGGCGGAAGCCGAGTGACGCAGTCTCTTGCGGTTGCGATTTGCGGTCTACTGACGGCCAGTGCATTCGCTCAACAGGGCGCGGCCGATGGTCAATGGCGCGCCTATAGCGGTGATCTCGGATCGACCAAGTACTCACCGCTAGCGCAGATCAACGCCGACAACGCGGCGTTTCTCAGTATGGTCTGGCGCCGGCCGGCGGTCGATCAATCGATTGCGCGCCAATCGCCGAGGCTGCGGTTCAGCAACAGTTTTCGTGCGACGCCAATCATGGTCGACGGCGTCTTATTCAGCACCAATGGCATTGGTTTCGTTGAAGCTTTTGATGCCGGTACTGGTGCGACAGTTTGGATCGAAGAACCTTTAGACGACGGGCCCAATCGATTTGCGGGTTCTTCTACTCGCGGTGTTGCTTATTGGAATGACAGCGATGACGCGCGCATTTTTGTGCAGCGCGGCGAATACCTGATGGCGCTCGATGCCGAAACGGGGTCGCACTTCAGCGACTTCGGTGACAACGGCCGCGTCCATTTGTCTGCCGCGCTCGAACGCGGGCTGACACATGCTTGGAGCGGAGCGCCCACGGTTATTGGCGACGTCGTCGTTGTTGGTCATTCAACGAATGACACGTTCGATTCAATGACAGCCGGCCGGGGTGACGTGCGCGCATATGATGTTCGCACCGGAGCGTTGCGCTGGGTCTTTCATGTCGTGCCGCACGCCGGTGAAACCGGTGTTGAAACTTGGGAGAATGATTCCTGGCAATACACTGGCCATACCTCGGTCTGGTCGCTATTCAGCGCGGATCCCGAGTTGGGTCTTTTGTACATGCCGACATCTTCGCCAACCAGTGACATGTATGGGGGGCATCGGCTCGGCGATAATTTGTTCAGCCAGAGCATCATCTGCGTAGATGCTGCCACTGGTGAGCGCGTTTGGCACTATCAAACCGTGCATCACCCATTGTGGGACTATGACCTTGCGGCAGCGCCGGTATTGATGGACATCGAGGTCGGTGGCGAGCCCATAAAAGCGCTCGCGCAGGTTACCAAGCAAGGGTTCTTGTTCGTACTCGACCGAACAACGGGCGAGCCGGTTTGGCCAATACCAGAAGTCGCCGTTCCGCAATCGACCGTCCCCGGGGAGCGCACTGCTGCGACGCAGCCTATGCCCAATCGGCCACCGCCGTTCGAGCGCCAAGGGGCAACGGTCGACAATTTAATCGATTTCACCCCGGAATTACGCGAAGAAGCGCTGGAAATGTTTTCGCATTACACCACTGGACGGCTGTTTACGCCGCCATCTATACGTGATGACTCGCCGGGCGGGAATCTCGGCACGATTCAGCTGCCGGGATCGCAAGGCGGCGGCAATTGGCATGGCGCGGCATTCGACCCCGAAACGCAAATGTTTTACGTGCCGTCTTTGACAGCACCGTTTGTGGCAGATATCGAACCTGGCGATCCGGAGTTTACGGACTTGCGATACATTAAGGGTACGCGCCTTTGGATGGGCGGACCGCAAGGCTTGCCGCTGTTCAAGCCGCCTTATGGACGTATCACGGCCTACGACATGCAAGCGGGCGAAATCGAATGGCAGGTTGCAAACGGCGAAGGCCCGCGGAACCACCCTGCCATTCGTCATTTGAATCTGCCGCCGCTTGGAAATCCCGGCCGCGCCGCGCCGCTGTTGACCAAAACGCTGCTGTTCGTCGGCGAAGGATCGCCGGTCATGGTGGGGCGAAGTCGCATTCAACCCGGGCAGCCAATCGAAACGGCGCCGAGTTATGCAGAACCCTATTTTCGTGCGTACGACAAACAAACAGGCGCAGTGGTCGCGGAGTTGGAACTACCCGCTGGCACCACCGGTGCGCCGATGACATACATGCACGAAGGCCGGCAATACATCGTCGTTGCAATCGGTGGCCTGCGCGAGGTACCGGAATGGATTGCGTTGAGCGTACCGCAATGATTGCGCGAGCGAGCCTACGCGGCTGATCGGTTAACGGCTCGCACCGCCTTTGCCAATCGTTCGAGTATTGCAACCGTCGTATTCCAATCGACGCAGCCGTCGGTAATGCTTTGCCCGTATGTCAGTGGTTTGCC
>JAHEEO010000126.1 GCA_024640665.1 Rhodospirillales bacterium
GATACATCGCATCGCTTGTATAACGTGACCGAAGGTGGCGAACGGGAATACCTTGACGATGCTGCCATCGACAACGCACGCAATGACGCCAGGGCTGAAGTAGCTCGTTGGTGTAACTAGCTTCTCGCCTTCGTCGAAGGCGCTGCTGTGGCCAGTAAGCAGGCAGAGTTTCTAGGCGCAGTGGTTCAATCACATAACGCGCTGGCGAGCGGGTATGGTAAAACATAATCTGGCTCCCACACTGCGATCCTATGAGCGAAAATCAGTCCGAAGCATCAGCACAGTCAGCCGAGCAGACCAAGCCCAAGTCATCACCGGATAGCGTTGCAGCAACCGATGCAGGCGACGCCGACAATCTATCAGTCACAGCAGAATACGAGATTCCAGCCCCAACGAGCCGGTCTGTGCCGTTTTTGTCGCTGCTGGCACTGCTCATAGCGTTTGCGGCTGTCACGGCGACGGGATTCTTGTGGTGGCAATATCGCCAGTTCTACGTGAGCCTCGCCGATGCAGACCAGGCGACGGAAACGTCGATGGAGCGTATCCGGGCAAGTGTCCGTGCTACCGAAGATGCCATTAGCCGTGTCGACACCGCAGCAACCAATACCGATCGAGCTATGCGTGATTTCGATGATCGTCTTGGTGTCCTGCCGGGCCAGATCGCTACGGTGGAGCGGCGAATCGATGCCATTCAGGGCGGATCATTCGATGTCAGGTCACAGTGGCTGCAGGCCGAAGCCGAATACTATTTGGGCGTGGCAAATGCCGAACTGCAGTTGGCGAACCGATGGGACGGTGCTTTGATGGCATTGCGGTTTGCAGATGACCGCTTACGCGAAATCGCCGATCCAGCGCTAGCGCCAGTTCGCGAACTGATCGCCGACGAAATCATTGCCCTGACTAGCGTGCGCTTAATCGACGTCGAGGGGCTCTCATACAGTCTTGGCAGGCTCAGCGCACGCGCGGCTGGCTTGCCGCTGCGCAGCGCAACGCCGAGCGATTATGGCGCCGCCGCGGGACAAGCCGACGAAGAGCCAGGTTTCGCACGGCTGTGGTCCAGCATAAAAGGGGCACTCACCAGCATTGTCAGGGTCGAGCGCCGCGACGCACCCATCACAGCCGCATTATCCATCGATGAACAGCGCCTCATTCGTCGTCAACTCAGCGTCGAGTTACAGGTTGCCCGACTAGCACTTATTCGCGCTGAGCCAGATACTTTTCAGGCGAGCCTCGAGGCAGCCGATGCCCTGCTGAGAGACGACTTCGATATGCAGCAGCCGGACGTGCAAGGGGGCCTTGCGCTGATTGACGAACTACTCAGTGTCGATATCGCCCCTGCAGCGCCAGACATCAGTCGTTCGTTGCTCGCATTGCGGGCGCGCGGAGCACAGTAGTGCGAATAGGATTTTGGGCCGTTGGCGCCCTGGTGTTCGGCGCGTTTATCGCTCACTTCGTGCTTGAAGATAAAGGCTACGTACTCATCACCCTGCGCGGCTATGTTGTCGAAATGTCCGTGCCGGGTCTCGTGGTACTTCTGGTAGCAGTATATTTTCTGGTGCGGTTCGCAGTCGGTGTGTGGCATGCGCCTGCACAACTGGGGACAAAACTGGCGCAGCGCCGCAGCCGTGCCTCGGGAACTCGGCTGACCCGTGGGTTGATGGAATTGACCGAAGGAAACTGGGCGCGCGGGGAGCGCTTGTTGACGCGCAGCATCAGCGGCGGCGATGCGCCGTTGGTCAACTATCTGATGGCCGCCCGCGCCGCGCAAAAGCAAGGTGCGGTAGATCGGCGCAATGACTGGTTGAAGCTCGCCTTCGAGGAGTTGCCGGATGCAGAAGCGGCGATACTCGTGACACAGGCGGAACTGCAGATCGACAACCAAGAGCATGAAGCCGCGCTCGCAAGCTTGCGGCGCCTGAATGAAAAACAGCCAAATAACTCCATCGGCATCGGTTTGTTGGCGCGCGTATATCAATTGATGGACGATCGCGCCGGGTTGCTCGAATTACTACCTAAGCTGGGTACAGCCCAGCTAGACCCAAAACTCAAAGAGTCTCTGGCTGCCTCTGCGCTGGAAGCTGCTGCCGAAACAGCCGACTTCAGTCTGGAGCAGCTGAACGCTCACTGGAGTGCGTTGGCAACGCCGCTGCAGCAGTCGCCACGACTGCAGGCTTGGCGTGCACGGCAGCTCAACATTCTGGGCGATGGTGCACGAGCCGAAAGCGAAGTGCGCAAAGCGCTAAAGCGAAGCTGGCAACCCGACCTTGTGGAAGTGTACGGCGAAATCGAAACGGCACAGCAGAGCAAACAGCTCAAGCAAGCAGAGGCGTGGTTAAAGGATCATGCCGACGATAGCGGTTTGTTGCTGACCGCAGCGCGGCTGTGCATAGCCAGGGAACTCTGGGGCAAAGCTCGCAGCTATCTCGAGACAAGCTTGGCAATCAAGCCTGATCCGGGCGCTTACGCCATCTACGGAAAACTGCTGAGTCAAATGGGCGAAACGGAAGCCGCGGCGAATGCATATCGCCGCGGATTGAGTCTGGTGAGCCATACTGAGCTCGATATGCCCGCGCTCAATCCGCCCAGATTCGAAGCCGACTGACGCGCCATTCAATCGCCACGCATTGCGGTGGCAGCGGCGCTACTTCGGCTGAGAGCGTTTTGACTCCAGCCATTCCAACAGGGGCTCCCATTGCTCCCAGTCCGGCCACGCGAGATACGGCGGCAATTCGTGAATGCCGAGGCCCCGCTGGTAGCTGCGAATATAGTTCTGCGCTTCGCGAAACGAAGCAACATAGGGCACCTTGACCTTTGACAAATACTCATCGAGTTCGTCGAATATCAATGTGTTTTCGCGGACCCGGTTGGCCACGACTGCGACTTTCGCTTTCTTGTCACTGACCTTGCGAGTACTGAGCAGTTCGCTGATAAATTTGGCAGCCGCTTTCATGTCAATGGGTGATGGCAGTACTGGCACGATCACCGACTCGGCACGGCGCAGTAACGTCGTGAGTTCTTTGCCGGTAGAACGAGCCGGCGCGTCGACGATCAGGAATTCTGTGCCGCGTGGCAGTTGGTTCAGGCCATCTTCAAATGCTTTCAGGCCGGTAATGGGGCCATATTCTGCGGGTCGTTCTGCCAACCAGTCGAGCGATGAGCCTTGCGGATCAAAATCGGCCAGGACCGTTTCATAGCCTTCCGAAGCATAGTAAGCCGCGAGATTCGTGGCGATCGTACTCTTACCGCAGCCGCCTTTGGCATTGGTCACAAGGATAGTGCGCATATTCTTCATCCCCCGTCACATTGAGCGCCTGCCTACCGTAGCCACGGTTATGTCAAAAGTCCAATTCCGGCCAGAGAGCGTCGATACGGGCGCTTGTTTTGGCATCCATTGTGATCGGGCGCCCCCATTCTCGATCGACTTCGTTAGGCCATTTGCTGGTTGCGTCGATGCCCATTTTGGAGCCTAAGCCGGCTCGTGGGGAGGCGAAATCGAGATAGTCGATCGGGGTGGACTCAACCATGACCGTATCGCGGGCGGGGTCGACCCGCGTTGAAATGGCCCAGATAACATCAGACCAATTGCGGACATCGATGTCTTCGTCGACGACGATGACGAACTTGGTATACATGAATTGGCGCAGATACGACCAGATGCCAAACATGACGCGTTTGGCGTGACCGGCGTATTCCTTGCGAATGCTGACCACAGCCATGCGGTAAGAGCAGGCTTCACTCGGCAGATAGAAGTCCATGATCTCTGGAAACTGCGTCTGCAGAATGGGTACAAAAACATCATTCAGTGCAAGCCCGAGCATCGCCGGCTCGTCCGGTGGCCGTCCAGTATAGGTAGTGTGATAGATGGGATCGCGGCGATGGGTAATCCGCGTAACGGTCATGACGGGAAACGATTCAACCTCATTGTAGTAGCCGGTGTGATCGCCAAACGGGCCTTCGGGCGCTGCATCGCCTGGCATGATGTGGCCTTCCAGTGTGATTTCGGCGTTTGCCGGCACCAATAAATCTGAGTTCATGGATTTCACGACTTGGCTGCGAGCGCCGCGCAGCAGGCCAGCGAACGCATATTCGGACATCGTATTCGGAATGGGTGTGACCGCCGCCAGCATGGTGCCGGTATCCGCCGCGATACTGACAGAAACCGGAAACGGCGTGTCCGGGTAGCGTTTGCACCAAGCAGCAAAGTCCGTTGCGCCTCCGCGGTGCGCCAACCAGCGCATGATGACACGATTTCGGCCGATAACCTGCTGTCTGTAGACCCCGAGGTTTTGTCGCGGACTGTCGGGCCCGCGCGTCGTCGTCAGGCCCCAGGTGATCAACGGTCCTGCGTCCTCGGGCCAGCAGGTTTGAATAGGCCACGCTGCGAGATCGACGTCGCCGGCGTCAATGGAGACCTCCTGGCAGGGGGCCTCCTTTACGACCTTCGGTGCCATATTCACTAGGTCTTTGAGCAACGGCAGCTTGCGCCAGATTTCACCCATATCACGCGGCGGTTCCGGCGTCTTCAGTGCGGCTAACAAGCGGCCAAGCTCACTGAAAGCAGCTGGCGTGTGTGCACCTAACGCCCAAGCGATCCGCTGTTGAGTGCCAAAGAGATTGGTCAACACCTGCACGCCGCCCGCGCCAACGTGCTGAAACAGCAATGCCGGACCTTGCTCGGCGAGTACGCGTCTGGAGATTTCGGTCAGCTCCAGTTTTGGGCTGACCGGCGCGTTAATCGTCTTGAGATCGCCGCGCTCACTGAGGCGCGTCAGAAATTCGCGAATACTCGCGCCGCTTGCGAGCGGGTTTGCCCAGAGCGAGTCCACTATAATCGTCGTCCTTGCTGTTATTGATCAATGTGTATGAGCTTGCGCGGCGAAGATAACTCTTACGTACCACGGGCGCCAATATCGATGGATATCGAATTCACCAAAATGCACGGTCTCGGCAACGACTTCATGGTTGTCCGCTGGCCGCAAGAACTGGCACCGCCGAGCGCTGCCACAGTGCGCGCGTGGGCAGATCGCCGCACTGGCGTGGGCTTTGATTCACTGCTGCTGATAGTCCCTGCCCGGACGGCAAGCGCGCTGGCAGCCTATCGCGTGATCAATGCCGACGGTGGTGAAGCGCAGCAATGCGGCAACGGCGCGCGCTGTTTGGCCACTTTCTTGGCAACGGAAAGCGATACCCAGTTTGTCCTGGAAAGTGCCGCTGGGCCGATACCGGTGCGGGTGCACGCGGATGACCAAGCCAGCGTCGATTTGGGGGAGCCGGTCTTTACCCCCGCTGCACTGCCGTTCGAGACCCGGTCAGAACAGTTGCGGTACCAACTAAACCTAACTCATGAAGCCGTTGAGTTCGGTATCGCATCTATGGGCAATCCGCATGCCGTAATTGCGGTAGATTCCGTAGAACGCGCGCCGGTAGGTATACTTGGGCCAGAACTTGAGCAACATCCGTCGTTCCCACAGGGGGTCAACGTCGGCTTTATGGAGCGAATCGCTGACAACGCGATCCGGCTGCGTGTGTTCGAGCGTGGCGTCGGTGAGACGCGCGCTTGCGGGACTGGCGCGGCAGCTGCGGTGGCAGTCGGTCAGCGCTGGGGCTTGCTGGGTTCGAGCGTGACGGTCGAGCTGCCAGGCGGGCAGCTTCGCGTCGATTGGCAGGGACCAGGTAGCCACCTTTGGCAAACTGGACCGACATGCAAAGTATACGAGGGTCGAATAAACGTATGACTCAGCAACGCAAGCTTGATTCGGCGGCGGAAGCTCCGTCGGAAGAAGAGATTTCTGCTTATCTGGCTAAGCACCCAGATTTTTTCGAGCGCCACGGTAAGACACTGCTGCGTTTGCGTCTGCCGCATGCAACCACCGGTGCAACTATTTCATTGGTTGAACGCCAGATCGCGATGCTGCGCCAAAAGAACGATCAGCTGCAGCGGAATATGAAGGACCTGGTAAGCGTTGCAAAACACAATGATGCGCTCGTACAGAAACTCCACCAGCTGAGCATCAATTTTCTGTCGGCGCAGACACGGGCAGAACGCATCGAGCAGCTCGAGACGGCGCTGCGCGAGGAATTTGCGGCACAGCGTGCGGCCCTCGTTTTGTTTACATCCAACGAAGATCGTGCGGCTGATATTAGCGCCGGCTTTGTCATTCATGCGCAAGCGGAAGACGAAGCACTGCAGCCCTTCAGTACCTTTCTGAAGTCTGGAAAGACGCGCTGCGGGCCGCTGCGGGAAAAGCAGAAACAGTATCTATTCGGTGACGATAACGAGGCGCTTGGGTCGGCAGCTATGGTGCCGCTGGGGCCGCGCGGCGCATCCGGTTTCCTGGTTATCGGTAACCGCAACCGCGACTATTTCAACCCGACTGAACGCACGGATTTGCTGAGTCGCTTGGGTGAATTGATTACCAGTGCTTCGGTGAATGGACGGTCCGCGAGTGACTGACCGCTCGCTGGTCGAAGGATTTCTCCGGTACCTGGTGACGGTTCGGAGGTTATCGCCCAATACCGTTTCCGCCTACCGCCGCGATCTCGATGCGTTGTTCGACTTCATGGACAAAGAAGACATTAAGTCTTTGAAGGCGCTGGACACATACCACGTCCGGCGTTTTGCCGCGGAACATTTCCGACAGGGCTTGAGTCCACGCAGCATCTCTCGGCGACTTTCGGCGGTGCGGACATTTCTGGGTGCGATGGTCCGCGATGGCGTGCTCGATGCCAATGTTGCCGTCAACGTGCAAGCACCCAAACCGTCGCGGCGCTTGCCTGCCGTGCTCGATGCCGATCAGGTCGCCCGGCTCTTAGAACGCAGTGGCGAGGACCCCGTCATGGTTCGCGACCGGGCGATGTTCGAATTGATGTATTCGTCCGGCTTGCGCCTTGCCGAGTTGGTTGGTATCGATTTGGATGCCATCGATCTGGAGGACAGGACCGTTCGCGTCACCGGCAAAGGGGCTAAGACGCGTGTTGTTCCCTTTGGTACTAAAGCGCTGGAAGCCTTGCGACCGTGGCTGTTATCTCGACGCGAGTTGTGCGAGAGCGACGCAACCGCGCTGTTTGTAAGCCGTCGCGGAAGCCGCCTCGCCCCCCGCAGTGTCCAAGCACGTTTGGGTGAATGGGCACGCCGTCAGTCCTTACCCATGCATGTCCATCCACATATGCTGCGGCATTCTTTTGCGAGCCACCTATTGGAATCGAGCGGTGACCTTCGCGCCGTGCAAGAGCTGCTGGGGCATGCCAGTATTTCCACGACTCAGGTATATACGCATTTAGATTTTCAACATCTGGCGCATGTCTATGACAAAGCGCATCCTCGCGCTCGCCGGCGCGAGACTAAAATTCCTACATAGCTCGAGCTGACATAGAGATGGAGAGTTTTCACGGCACCACCATTGTGTGCGTTCGGCGCAATGGCAAAGTAGCCTTGGGCGGTGATGGTCAAGTTACGCTGGGTGACAAGATCATGAAAGGCAATGCCCGCAAGGTGCGGCGCCTGTATCACGGCAAAGTGATTGCCGGGTTTGCCGGCGGTACGGCTGATGCGTTCACTTTGTTCGAATTGTTTGAAGCCAAGCTCGAGCAATATGGCAACCTTACGCGAGCAGCCATCGAACTCGCTAAAGACTGGCGAACCAACCGCATGTTGCGACGGCTAGAAGCCTTGCTCGTAGTTGCCGACAGCGACCAGTCCCTGCTGATCTCCGGAACCGGCGATGTCATCGAACCCGAGTACGATCTCCTCGCCATTGGTTCTGGTGGTGCCTATGCCCAGGCAGCCGCTTTGGCGTTGATTGAAAATACCGAACTCGATGCGCACTCGATCGTTCAGAAATCGCTGGAGATTGCCGGCGAAATTTGCATCTATACAAATCAGTCAATCTCGATCGAGGAGATATAAGTCCGCATGTCGATGACTCCGAGAGAAATAGTGCACGAGCTCGACAAGCACATTGTCGGGCAGCAAGATGCCAAGCGAGCAGTGGCGATTGCGCTGCGTAATCGCTGGCGGCGCAGCCACGTCGGCGAGCCCCTGCAATCGGAGATTACGCCAAAAAACATATTGATGATTGGCCCTACCGGAGTGGGTAAGACTGAAATCGCCCGCCGACTGGCCAAATTGGCAAATGCGCCGTTTATCAAAGTCGAAGCAACCAAATTCACCGAGGTCGGTTACGTTGGCCGCGAAGTCGATTCGATCATTCGCGATCTTGTCGATATGGCTGTAAAGATGTTTCGCGAAGATGCGATTACGAAAGTGAGTCATCTGGCCGCAGACGCTGCGGAAGATCGGCTGTTGGACGCTTTGCTGCCGGGATCGAGCGATGAGGACGGCAGTAATGAGACCCGGCAGCGCTTTCGGAAGAAGCTCCGCGAAGGCGAACTCGATGAGCGGGAAGTGGAAGTCGACTTGCAGGCGCCGAGCGTCGGCGTCGAGATCATGGCCCCGCCGGGCATGGAAGAAATGACCAGCCAGTTGCAGGGCATGTTTCAGAACCTGTCTACCGGTCGCCCTAAGACCCGCAAACTGAGAGTTGCTGATGCCTTGGCGCTGCTCAAGGATGAAGAAGCAGGCAAGATGATCAACGAAGATGAATTGAAACTTCAGGCCGTGCGGGCAGCCGAGCAAGACGGCATTGTGTTTATCGACGAAATAGACAAGGTCGCACGGCGCGCCGAAACACAGTCTGCCGACGTTTCACGCGAAGGCGTGCAGCGCGATCTGCTGCCGCTGGTAGAGGGCTGCACGATCAACACCCGCTACGGGATGATTCAAACCGACCACATATTGTTTATTGCGTCGGGTGCTTTCAGCGTTGCAAAGCCGTCGGATCTCATCCCGGAGCTGCAGGGGCGTTTTCCAATTCGCGTCGAATTAGGCGCATTGGGTGTCGATGAATTCGTTCGCATTCTCACTGAACCCGATGCTTCTTTGACCGAGCAGTACCAGGCTCTTCTGGCAACAGAGAAAGTTACGCTGAGCTTCGAGCCGTCGGG
>JAHEEO010000127.1 GCA_024640665.1 Rhodospirillales bacterium
ATCTGCGCGTCGAAAGAGTAGCCACGCCCGGAGAATTCGCTGTGCGTGGCGCAGTTATCGATATATTTGCAACCGGTAGTCTTGCGCCTGTACGCATTGACCTCTTCGATGACGAGATCGAGAAGATTCGTATTTTCGATCCATCGGATCAGCTTTCGACAGGCACGATTGCCGAGATTCAGATTCTCCCCGCACGCGAGTTTCCATTCGATGCTGCGGCGATAACAAGGTTTCGGCAGCGCTTTCGCAGCGCTTTCCATGTGGAACCTGGGCGAGCACCAATCTATCGAGATATATCTGAGTCTGTGTTACCTGCGGGCATAGAATACTACCTGCCACTATTCTTCGATTCGACTTGTTCGCTCATAGACTATCTTGCACCGACAGTACGGCTTTTTGAAATCGAAGCGAGTCGTACGGCGTTTGACGATAGCTGGGCGCTGATCAACCAGCGCTTCGAACAGCTTAAAGGAGATCTAGAACGCCCTATATTGCCGCCTGACGAGGCGTTTATCGACCCGGCAGAACTGCGACAGCAGCTTGATTTACTGCCTTCGATCTCGGCCGGTTCCCGCGGTTACGAAGAGACCGACGATAAGGTCTTCGCTAACGCTGAAACAAGTCGCCTCATTCCACCCAATCTTGCCAGCGATCACGCGGCATCGCTCGATTGGAATGAAAATACACGCGGCGCCCGGAGCCTTATCGCGACCTCATCAACCGGCCGCCGAGAAGTCATCCTTGATCTGCTGCGCGGCAGAAACATTCAGGCCGTGCCAATTGATCATTGGCCCCAGTTTGTTGCCGGCACGGCCGAAGTTGGCGTCGCGATTGGCGAACTTGCTAATAGCTTCAGTTTATTGAGTCACAATCTGCAGGTCATTAGTGCCGAAGAAATCGGCGTTGAAAAGCCGCGCCAACGCTCACGTCGGCGTCGCGCCGCAAGAGATGCCGATGCCATCGTCCGAGAACTGACAGATTTACAGGTCGGCGCTCCGGTGGTTCACGAAGATTACGGTGTCGGTCGTTATAGAGGCCTGGTTACGCTCGACATCGACGGACGTCTCATCGAATTTCTTCTGATCGAATACGCCGACAAAGACAAGCTTTACGTTCCCGTTCACAGCTTGCATTTAGTCAGTCGTTACACCGGCGCATCGCCTGAGAACGCGCCGCTGCATCGGCTTGGCACCGACCAATGGAACAATGCTAAACGCAAAGCTGCGCAGCAAGCACGTGATGTCGCAGCAGAGCTCTTGAACATCTATGCACAAAGAGCCGCGCGACAAGGAACGGCGATGCTGACTGATTCCGACGGCTATCAGCGTTTTGCACTCGAGTTTCCGTTTGAGGAAACAGAAGATCAGGAAAATGCAATTAGCCAAGTGCTGGCCGATTTGGCCGCGGCAAAATCGATGGATCGAATAATCTGCGGCGACGTAGGATTCGGCAAAACGGAGGTCGCCCTGCGCTCGGCGTTTGTCGTCGCCCATTCTGGCCACCAAGTTGCCATCCTTGTACCCACGACGCTGCTCGCCCAGCAACACTTTCGCACCTTTTCCGACAGGTTTGCCAACTGGCCAGTCACAATAAAACTACTATCACGATTCAATACGAGCAAAGAAGCCAAAGCCGCTCTCGAGGGCATTGCAAACGGCTCTGTAGACATCGTCATCGGCACCCACAAACTCCTGCAGCGCGATGTAAAATTCAAACGCTTAGGCCTTGTCATCGTTGATGAAGAACATCGATTCGGCGTAAAACACAAAGAACAGCTGAAACGCTTGCGGGCGGACGTCGATATTTTGACCATGACTGCAACGCCAATTCCCAGAACTTTGAATATGTCTCTGGGCGGACTCCGCGACCTATCGATAATCGCAACGCCGCCGACAGACCGATTGGCCGTCAAGACCTTCGTGGGAGAGTGGCGCGACACGCAGATTCGTGAAGCCGTACTGCGCGAAATTCGCCGCGGAGGACAGATTTATTTCTTGCATAATCGCGTCGAAGACATCGAGAAATTCGCTGCGAAACTCGGCTCGCTAATTCCTGAAGCAGCCATTCGAGTGGCTCACGGTCAAATGCCCGAATCGGCACTCGAATCCGTCATGATCGATTTTTATCATCGGCGCTTCAATGTACTGGTTTGTACGACCATCATTGAGAGCGGCATCGACATACCCACTGCCAACACCATCATCATAAACCGTGCAGACAAACTCGGACTCGCTCAACTTCATCAACTTCGCGGCAGAGTCGGCCGCTCACATCATCAAGCCTATGCCTATCTTGTCGCTCCGCCACTGCGCGCTTTAACGGCCGATGCGCGCAAACGTCTCGAAGCCATTGAAGCGCTGGACACTTTGGGTTCCGGCTTCACTCTGGCAACGCACGATCTCGAGATCAGAGGTGCTGGAGAGCTGCTGGGCGAGGGTCAGAGCGGGCAGATTAGCGCCGTTGGGTTCACGCTTTATAACGAACTGCTGGGGCGTGCAGTTGCAGCGCTGCGAGCTGGAAAAGAACCGGACCTGGAAAACCCGTTCGAACATGGGCCGGAAATTGATTCCGGACTGATCGCATTGATTCCTGAAGACTACATGCCCGATGTGCATATGCGGCTTGTTCACTATAAGCGCATTGCAAGCGCCGCATCGAGGGCCGAATTGGACGAATTACAAGTGGAGCTGATAGATCGGTTCGGCTTGCTGCCAACGACCATCCGGACACTGTTCGACGTCACTTGGCTCAAGCTCCTCGCGCATACACTTGGCATCGCACGCTTGCGAGCGGGCCAGACAGGCGGCTCGATAGAGTTTGGGCCAGCAGCGGACATCCAGCCGGAAAAACTCATAGAACTCATATCTGCCGAACCCGACAAGTACCGCCTCGATGGCCCCTTCAAATTGAAATTCACCTGGGACGAGGTGTCCGAAGCCGACCGACTCAATAAGCTCGAAAAACTACTCTATCGCCTGGGCGCGCGGCAACCGGCGCAACAGGCCGCCTAGAAGCTTTATCGCGTATATAATGACGGCATGCAGATTTCGTCCAGACATTATGCGTTAGCGGCTGCGCTTTGGCTTGCTCAAGCCGCCGCCTTGGCACAGGCGCCGCCGGACGAGTTCGATCTCGAGCCCGAAATTGAACAAGCTCCCCGCTATCGGATCGAGTTCATACTCTTCGCACACAATGATCTTGACCCAGGCGAAGAGCTTCTCAACGTCGTACCGACAAAATCCCGTTTCAACTACGCGCAGTCGATGCCGGTGCAGCGAGAATTCGATGCCATCAGTCGCGAGATTCTGCGCCAACAAATCGATACACCCATCCTGCCTGGACTCGACGCTTTAGAAACCGGCTTACTGAGCCCTGATTCGGCGATCGGCGAAGCTAGCTTGTCCAGCTTGGATTCGGAAGCGATTGAAATTGCCGCAGACCGAGCAGAGACTGAAACTGAGATTGGGATTGGGACCGAGGCAGAGGCAGCGATCGATCCCGCTCCCGCCATCGAGCTCAGCCTGCTGCCACCGGAGCAGTTGGCTCTCACCAACGTCTTGAACAAGTTAGAGCGTCTAGATGCCTATACGCCGCTATTACACAGCGGCTGGGAACAAAATGGATTAGCCGAGGACATGGCTATTCCGATCGACCTCATCTACTTTGGCGTTCGCAATCCGCGCGGAACGCTACGCCTGCATATGAGCCGCTATTTGCATATCATCGCGGACCTGGCCTATCAGCCACCAAGCACTGCACAACTACAAATTCAACCGCCACTGCCGTTAGGTGGAGGCATTTCGTTTCCAGCATTACAGCCCGAGCCGGCCGAAGACTACTACTTGTATGAAGAGCGCCGGATATTGCGCGGCCAACTCAATTACTTCGACCATCCTGCGCTCGGTATACTCTTGCAGATCACGCTGGCGCCGGAACCCGAGCCCGAACCCGAGGTAGTTGACCCGTTAGCGGTACCGTCCGCCTAAGCATCCGAACGGCTATACAACACTAAAGTTGCGCGGCGCGAATGTCCGTCTCGAGATAAGCCAGTTTAGAGTTCAGCTCATTTAACAGCGCATCAAAGGTACAAACATCTACCGAAGGGTTTGCCTCAGCGCTTGCGCATTGCACACTTAAGTAGCCTCCCGAGCGACCACGCGGATTATGTATTTTTAACCCGCCAACATTCTCGCTTATCTTGCTCAACAACGGCTCAGCTTCGACCGCACTCTGACCGAAGACCGCAGCAACGATTGCATCGTCTCCCATGCGAGCGCATAAATCAGTTGCGCGTCGCAGCGTTGCTGTGACTTGCTTGCCAATCATTCGCAGGCAAGAGTCCGCCGCGTTGATACCGAAAGTCTTCTGATAATCTGCGTATTCATTGATCTTCAGGATCAACAGCGTGAGACATCGCTGCTCGCGGACAGCGATTGCAATATCCCGCTCGAGAAACTCTTTGAATCGCTCGAACCGCAACAAACCGGAGCTTGCGTCGATTCGATCAAGCCGCCCAAAGCGGTCTCGGTTTCTGCCCGCTTCCAGGTCTGACCACAAGCCCAGCACTTCAGGCTCCCCACGACCGACAAATCGCGTAGGAATGAATTGGCACAACCAGAAGTCGATTGAACCATGCTTACCGTATACCGGCTCGATACGAATACCGGAACGCCAACGTGAACCATCTGCCCGATGCAGCTGCAGCCCGCTGCAAAAAGACAATGCCGACTTAAGGCTGCTTTGCAGCTCGTCGAGCGTTGCTGCGTCCTCAAACAACGGACCCCAGCCGATTCGCGCCAACTGTTCTTGAGAGTATCCGGAAAGCTTTGAGAATTGAGGGTTTACGTAGGCGACGCCAAATTCGGGCTTGCGTGCATACAGCAGCACAATGCCTTCAGTGCTGAGCTCTAACGCTCGACGCAGCACTCGACTGGTCAGCGAAATCGATTGTCGGTCGCCTTTTGCCATCTCACGGCATGTTTGGGCAAGCGAGCCGTCCGTGCAACGATCACCGTCACAGATCAGCGCTGAGCAAATCATCCAGCGCAAACTCCAACACTTCGGCACTGCTCCGCATGACTCGATCCACCGTCTGCATCATCTGCTCGTGCAGCGGCATCGCGTCGGGGGCACGACCAGCCGCATAGTTCACGATTCCCGCCAGAACTGCGTACTCGATACCGGCCTCTCGAGCCAACGCTGCCTCTGGCATCGCCGTCATTCCGACGAAATCGCAACCATCGCGGTCTAGTTTGTCAATTTCAGCAGCCGTCTCCAATCTTGGCCCCTGAGTGACCGCATAAACGCCACGATGCGACGGCAAACCGCACCTAACGATGCCGCGCTCCAGTGCGCCGCAAATCGCGCTGGAGAATGGCTCCGAAACATCGACATGAACGACTCGGCCGTCCGAGTCATCCAAACTGCCAAAGCTGCTCTCGCGCCCCCAGGTATAGTCAATGATTTGATTTGGCACAGCCAAAGTACCGGGATGCATTTGGGCGGTGATTCCACCTACGATATTCAGGCCAATACATCGGCGAATGCCGGATTCCCGCAATGCCCAAACGTTCGCTCTGTAGTTAACCAGATGCGGCGCAATCGTGCTGGCTAAGCCGTGACGCGCAATAGCAAGTATCTCTCGAGACCCAATACCGAGGCGTAACAGCGGGCTCGAAGGCTTACCATATGGCGTATCGATGTCGACCAGCTCTGTTGTTACCAGATTTGCCTGCGCAAACCCACTGCCAACAATAATGGCAACGTCATTCATGCTCAGTTATCGAACCACGTATAGGTCCGGCAATCCACGCCAGAAACCAGCGTAGTCCATGCCACAACCGAATATGTATTCGTCACCCGTCTCCACTCCTACATAGTGAACTTCTGGACGCTGAATATCAGACTTCAAGTTCTTCTTAACAAGTACTGCGCATTTACTAGAGTGCACCCCACAACGGTCGAGCGCTTCGTATAGTTCAGCCAACGTCGCACCGCGATCCAGCACATCGTCGACAATCAAAACAGAGCGGCCTGCCAAATGCTCGCTCAAAGAAACCTGCCAAGTAATGTCACCTCCAGTCAGTTCATGCCCATAGCGGCTTAGGTGGACATAATCAAACTCGTAGGCGAAATTGAATCGCTGACACAATTCGACAGCAGCAAATACGCCGCCATTCATGACCGCAAGAACGACGGGCATTTCAGTTGCAAGGTCTTTTTCGATTTGAACGGCCATGCGATCAAAAGCCTGGTCGATCTCGCTCGCTGAAAATATTCTCTCCGCATCAGCCAGAATCTGTTGAGGGTCTTTCTTGGAATGCACGCTTATCCCTCTAACGTGAGCGTTGGTCGCGCATCGAAGCTAACGGCCAACTGATTTGCTGAAGACCACTGATCCGAAGCCGTCAATTCCTGCCAGGTAGCGCACTTGCCACCACGCAAACGCACAAGACGCAATTGAGCGGCTGGATCGCTATAGCCTTCCAGCCGCTGCAATACACTTGGTACCGTTTCGAAATCATTACAGATAAGGACCATATCGCAGCCCGCCCCGAGAGCTCGCTCGGCTCGGTCGGCCATGGAACCTTCGCTTTTCACTCCGCCCATGCCCAGATCATCGGAAATCACGGCCCCGTTAAACCGCAAATGCGATCGTAGCTGATCGCGAATCCACCATTCGGAGAGGCTCGCTGGCCGCTCATCGAGTGCTGGGAAAACGACATGCGCGATCATCACGGACCGCAGCCCTGAATCGATCAGGCGTTGGTAAGGCAACAGATCATCGATGAGTTCTGAATAGTCGCGATTATCGACTGCAAGTGCCTCGTGGCTATCGACAACAGCGCCGGCATGGGTCGGAAAGTGCTTTGCTGTGGCGACCATTCCCGCATCCTTCATCCCGCGCATGAATGCAACGGCGAGCTCTGCTACAGCGTCAGCATTGGCGTGAAACGCACGGTCGCCAATCACCGAGGCCATACCCCTGTCCAGGTCCACCACTGGCGCGAAACTCAGATCGATCCCGCAGGCACGTAGCTCGGCTGCCATAAGCCAGCCTAGCTGGGCCGCCCGTTTAAGTGTCGCCTGCGGATCGGCACGGTAACGAAGACCCAGCTCACGCATCGGCGGCAATCGTGTGAAAGATCCGCGAAACCGCTGAACGCGACCGCCTTCTTGATCCACCGAAACCAACAAAGATGGCGTGCGCAGACTGCGCACATCAGCGACCAGGTCTTCCAGCTGACTGCGCGATATAAAGTTGCGCGCAAATAGTATGACGCCGCCAATCAGCGGGTTCAGCAGCCACTCACGCTCTTCTGCGGAGAGCGCCTCGCCGCGCAGGCCGATCATTAATGGTCCGAGAGACATATTTTAGGGCTTAGAATATTGCAACTGAGCATCCAACCGGAATCATATCGAACAGCTCGATAACATCTTCATTGGCCATGCGTATACAGCCAATTGATGCCGGTTGACCGAGCAAATGCGTTTCGGCCGTGCCATGAATATAAATATAACGACGCATGGTATCTACACTGCCGAGACGATTCTTGCCAAGCTCTTTACCGGAAAGCCATAGTATGCGGGACAATATCCAATCACGATTTGGCTCATGCACAGCACAGCCGGGTGAATACACTTCGCCAGTTGGACGGCGCCCGACGAACACACTTCCCGGTGGCAGGCCAGAACCAATTTTCGCCCGGACTACATGCTCCCCCAACGGAGTTCGATAACTGCCTTGCTGGGAGCCGTTGCCAAACCTGGATGTCGAAACGCGGTACCGGTATTGCAGGTTCCCAGCGTCATGCACTTCCAGACACTGAGTCGCGGTATCTACTTTAATCTCAAGTCGAGTCACACGCTAATTACTGACGATCGAACACAGCCATCACTTCTGCATGATGGGTATTCGGGAACATATCAAAAACGCGCGCGGTACTCATGACGTATCCGTGCTCTTCGCTCAAGACTTTAGCATCCCTCGCTAGCGTCGCGGGATGACATGAAACATAGACTATGCGGCGCGGCGACATTGCGGCCCAATCCGAACCAAGTGCAGCGGCGCCGCTTCGCGGCGGGTCCAGTACAACGACGTCCCATGGTTCCCGCAAGACGCTCCAGCCACCTTGCATCAGATCTGCCGTAATGAACTGGCAATTGTCCAGCTTATTCAGCTCCGCGTTTTTTGCTGCCCTAGCCACAAGACCTGCGTCCCCTTCTACGCCCACAACCCGTGCAGCTTTTCTGGCAAACGGCAAACTAAAGTTGCCGACACCACAAAATAGATCCAGCACTTTATCCGTTGCACCTATTCCAGAAACGTCAACAGCCTCTTTTACCATTAACTTATTAATGATCGCGTTGACTTGGATAAAGTCAGTGGGAGCGAACTCAATACGCACATCGAATTCATTCAGGTTATAGAACAAAGTTCTTGCCTGCGCCAATGGTCGTACAGTGCCAGGTCCACCAGTTTGCACATAAACGTCGAGATCGAGCTTCTTACCGAACTCTAAAAACAGCGTCTCGTCTTCGACCGGCAGCGGGTCCAAAGCTCGGACGACTAGGGCCCCTGCCGAATCGCCAATAGCCACTTCAAACTGGGGAATCCGCCGTGCCGAGCGCGCAAGTGTCAATGTACTTGCCAAATCGCCGATTGCATTCCCGATAGGCGGAACCAAAACCGGACAGTGATTCATATCCGTAACATACGGTGCCGCCCGCTCTCGAAATCCGACCAGTGCACGGCCTTTGCCCTCAACGTATCGAGCACCAAGCCGAGCTCGCCGCCGATACGCCCACTGCGGCGACGCGACTGGCTCCAGCCATTCGGTCGGCTGTAGCCCACCAATTCGAGAAAACGCTTGTGCAACGACTTGTTGCTTGAATGCCAATTGGGCGCCGTAGCTCATATGCTGTATTGCACACGCACCACACCGGCCGAAATACTCG
>JAHEEO010000128.1 GCA_024640665.1 Rhodospirillales bacterium
AATTGACTACGACGGTAAATGTCCTGCAAACCGGAAGCTTGACGTCCACCTTGCTCGACATACTTGATCAACAAGGCTTGGCGCTGCTCTTCAGCTGAGGAAGCCTCGCTCCATCGGCCCTCGGCCACAAACGCCTCTACCTGATCGGTAAGCTCCAAGATTGTCGCAAGGTTCGTCACTGCGCCCCCTGAGCCGCAATGATGGATTCAGATTGATGCAACACTTCGTCCCACGCTTCTTTGACTTCTTTCATTAGGCCAGACACTTCATCAAGCACGTCGGAATCGTCGTTAGCATTTGCAACCAACAGACGACGCATCATGTATTCGTAAAGGCCGGCTAAGTTTCTTGCGATATCGCCGCCTTCAGCGTCATCTAGCGATGCCAGCAGTCCATCTATCAATTGAATGGCGCGCCCGATTTGCTCGCCCTTGCTACTGATCTCACCGCGGGCGATATGACCTCGGGCCTTTGCCACCCGATCCTGAACGCCTTGCATCATGAGTTGCACGAGCCGCAGTTTGTCTGCCGCCGAAACGGCGCTGTAGTTGCCGATGGATTGATACTGGCCGACGGCGTGTCCTTGACTGGGTATGCTCACTTTGATTATCCAAGTTGTTGAGCCAAATACTGGCTCGTTGTGTTGAGTTGAGAAATGAACAAGTCCATCGCATTGAACTGAAGCTCAAAGCGCCGACGAACCGATTCAAGGCGTTGGTCCAGGCGCTCTCTTGCACCGCCTAAATCATCTAAGCGACTGCGCAGTCGACCCTCACGGGATTCGATTTGCCCATCGCTGTCCAGAAAAGTATCTACTCTGGCCAAGAGTTTGGTAGCTATTCCTCCATCTTCAGAGAACAGTCTTCCTAATCCGTCGAAGTCCGTCGCGAAGGCATCGTTCAAGCGCTCGGCATCGATCTCCAAATTGCCCGCGGAAGTGGTCACGATGCCAATTTCCGCCAACGTATTGAACGGCAGTGATGCATCATTGACTACGGCACTGAGTTCACGACGCAAGGCATCCTGGATGCCACGCGTAAGAGAATCGCCCAGTAAAGCGCCGCTGAGGCCCTTCTCCGCATCGAACTCGGTTTCCTTTCTGATAGTTCCAGCTAAAGCGTTGTAAGCACCGACAAAGCTGCCCAGAATATCTCTGCTTGCCTGTTGATTCAGTGAGACCTCGAACGTAAATGTATTGCCGGGCTCTGCTTCCAACAATTCCAGCGTCACGTCATCAATTGCACCGATGACCGAATTGTTGGCACTGGTTACATCAAAGCCATCAATCTTGATGGCTGCATCACTGGCAGCGGCAATCTCCGTATACGTACCCGGGGTCCCAATGCTGTAGTCCAACACTGCCAAACCACCGTCACCACCGGAGCTGACCACTGAAAACGATTTTGCCGAGCCCGAATCGGAGCCCGTCAATATCAAGCGCGCGCCATCCACCGCATTGACAATGCTGGCGACAACGCCTGGATTTGTATCTGCACCATTTATGGCATCGCGAATATCTGCGAGCGTATTGAGTTCTTGGCTAATGTCTATTACGACTGCTTCGCCATCAGCTGTTATCGTCAAACTTCCGTAACCTAGTGGCGTGGCCGAGTCTGCGAATGATTGCGAGGCAATTTTTTGCCTCTCGGCAAGCGCCAAGACTTCGACGCTGTATGAGGCAGGTGCCGCACTGCTGCCCGCCGTGACCGCCAACAAGCCTTCGTCACTGACACTTGCCTGACGCTGTTGAAATTTCTTCAGATCACCAAGCGTTTCAAGCACATCTTTGAACTCCGCCAAGGCTGCCTTGACCTTGCCAACCGATGATATTTCGCGATTGACACGTGCTTCCGCCAGATTGAGCCGCTCTGTCGGTGCCTGTCTTTCAGCTGCGACTAATTGGTCGACTAGCGACTTTATGTCCAGGCCTGAGCCAAGTCCCGCTGCTGTAAGTGGTTCCAATCTGTTAAACCCTGTTTGCTAAATGCTGCTGATGAACTGCTAAGCAAATGCCGTGCCATCAAGCCTGTTTGTCCACGAGTCGTAGATCGCCGCTGCGCCGCAGAGCGTCGGCAACCTGCAGAAACTCTTCTGATGGAATCTGGCGAATAACCTCGCCGCTATTGGGGTTCAGCACAGTAACGACCGTTCGGCCGCTGGATTGATCCACACGAAAACTCAGTCCGCGTGCATTACTATTGATGAATTCAGCAAGCTGCTCAACCGTCTTTTGAAGATCAATTGGCACCGGTGGCGGCGGTTCAACCGGCGCCTTCTTGCCGACGACCGGCGTGTCCTTGCCAGGCTCAAGTACCGCAGATTTAGCTGCAGGTACTTTCGAATTGGTTTTGTCGATTGGGGAGACGACGTTATTGACGTTAGTGACCATCTATTCGGCCCCGCTGTGCGCTTGTGCTACGTAGATCCTTCTACAGGCTTCTCAGGAGCGGGTTGGAGGTGAGCGGCCGAAGCCACTCACCTCCCCCGACTGGTAAGCCCCAATACTTACCGCAACAGCCCCAGAACAGTCTGCGGTACGGCATTGGCCTGAGCCAATATCGCAACACCGGCCTGCTGCAGGATCTGTGCTTTTGTCAACTTGGCGGTCTCAGCCGCGAAGTCGGCATCTTCGATTCGACTACGTGAAGCCTGCAGATTTTCGGAGATCGTCTGCAAGTTAACGATTGTCGACTCAAAACGCTGCTGAACAGCACCGAACTGACTGCGAACGCTGCTCACTGCCTGCAAGGCCGAATCGACACGCAGGATCGTGTTCTCTGCATTCGCAACCGACGTCACGTTGACCGTTGATAGTGTGCTCGAATCAACCGCAATGGCCTGCGCATCGGTGAAACCTGCTTGCGCTTCATCTGCACCACCGAGCGTGATGATTTCCGATGCGGCTAGAGTGATCGTTCCACCGAAGCTGGCGGCCACTTCGGCGCCTGTGCCCGTAAATACAGCGGCTGCACCGGCATTGTCGAGATTATCTGCATCGGTGATACCGTCTGCACCGTCCTTGGTCTGAGCGACGTCGATGTCACGACCGTCCGAAGCCGAAAGCGTCAAGACGCCACCGGCGAACGTTGCGCGCACACCAGTTGTTGATGCCTGCAGATTGATCTGCCCGGCGACATCGCCACCGGTAAGATTCGTTGCAGTTCCATCATGGCCGGCATAGATCGCAGTGCCATTGATGCTCAAGCTATAACCAGTCGATAACGTAATAGCCGTAAAATCCAAATCCTGCGAGTTAGTTGCCGTAGCCGTAAGCCCGGAGACGCCAGCAGAGTTGATAGCTGTCGCTTTGGCAAACGCACTCTCAGCACTTTGACCGTCAGAACCACCGGCAACGCTTGCACCAACCGACACAACTTCATTCTGGCCGACTTGAATCGTCAAGCCGCCTTCAGATATAGCGGTATTGGTGACTTGCGTGCCTGTTGCCCGTGCAATCTGGCCAACCTGTGTAGCGCCCAAACCGGTGCTAAAGTTCACCGAAATGGTCTCGCCGACATTGGCACCCGTCTGGAAAGCAGACGAGCCAAAACTGCCGTCGAGAATTTTCTTGCCGTTAAACGACGTCTGCGAAGAAATACGCTCTATATCTTCCAGACGCTCCTGCACTTCCGCATCCAGGGCTAAGCGGTCGGACGCAGAGTTGGTGGCATTCGCCGACTGCACGGCAAGCTCACGAATACGCTGCAGGTTATTGGTCACTTCTCCTAGCGCAGCCTCACCGGTTTGCGCAAGGGAAATACCGTCATTCGCGTTACGAACGGCCTGGTTAAGGCCACGGATCTGTGTCGTGAATCGGGTAGCAATCGCGAGACCAGCAGCATCATCTTTGGCGCTATTAATGCGCAAACCGGATGACAGACGCTGGAGCGATTGGGCCAACATACCCTGCGAAGAATCAAGATTCCGCTGGGCATTCAACGACATCACATTAGTATTGATGATGGCTGGCATTTTTCTAAAACTCCTAAGTACTTGTCTGATTAACACCCGGACAGACAACGCGCTTGGTCTCGGCCCGGAGCTTCGAAGACGCTCACTGCGTGCTTCGATCTACTTGCAGGGGTGTTATCGGCAAGGCCTGCGGCTGCTTGACGTCAAAACTGTGACTGAAGTCGAAGAAATGGAAAAGGCGGCAAGGTTTTTCCGACAAGCGGCAAAAAACGGCCAACTGAGGCGGCGCGACTCTTAACGTCGCGCGTCAGCTCATATGAGATCGAATAAGGACTGCCCTTGCAAACGGGCATAGCTTCGCTGCGCCGCTTCGAGCGCAATAGACTGCGCTTCGAGCTCGGAGATCAGCGACGCCAGATCTGTATCCTGCGTACGCGATAAGACGGATTGTATTTCTATCGAGACTCTATCGTTGGCTTCCTGCTGTTCATCGAGTACTGACAAACGCTGGCCCACATGACCGCGAACCTCGCTGATGTGATCCAACGCTCGGTCGAGATTAAGCAGCGCAGAGTTGGTATTCGACTGAAATTCGGCTTGCTGAGCATCCGTCAACACAGCGCTTCCAAGTGTGGATAGCAGAGCATCTACTGTCTGAAACACGCTCTGATAGCGACTCGGCTCGATCGTAAAGCTGTCGCCGGCAGCCGCAACACCTTCGAAGCTAACTGCAATGCCACTGAACTCGATTGAATCACCGCTTTCATACGCGCCACTCGCAACGAGCGTACCGGCCCCATCACGAACTTCATAAGTATCCGGCGCCGTAAAATTGATGACGTACTGTTGGTGATCCCAAGCGGAACCGTCAGTTACAGTAGTATTCGAATAGAAGACCCCGCCTGCATTAGTGCCGGCGTGTAAAACGTTGAAAGTACCGTTGCCGCTGCGAATTCGGCCAAATACTTCAGCCCCGGAATCGCCTTCCTGAACAACGCGGCTCTCACTGATGCGCTGCGTTCGCACCCCTTGATCGCCGCTGTAGGCGACACCTCCCGCGGTGGCGGAAAACGGCCTCGTCTGAACGCTGTTGCCAGCAAATAGATAACGCCCTTCGCCGTCCTGGGAGTTTGCGGTTGCAAGCAAACCCTCACTTAATTCTTCGATTTCTGCAGCGATAAGCCGAAACTCCACCTCGGTTCGCCCAGGCGCTCGAGCGTCGATCACTAAATCGCGTATTCGCTGCAAGGACCCGACAGTACTATTCAGTGCTTGTTCTTCGAGACTCAACCGGCCGCGTGCAAGACCTGAATTGGACTCGAAACCGTTCATCTGCTCGAGTGAGTTCTGCAACGCCACAATCTGGACGGCGGCAGCGGGATTGTCGCCGGCCGTGGACACCTTCTTGCCGCTTGCGACCTGCTGCTGCAACGAGGTCAGCCGCTCCTGCTGCCGAGCGAGACTCGCCAGGAACTGCAACTGCATTGACCGACTGCCAACGCGCATGATTAGCCCCGTCCGATCATGTTGAGCACACTCAGGAATAAGTCATCTGCCATCTTGATCAACCGGCTGGAAGCGAGATATGCCTCCTGATAACGTAAAGCGTTAACGGCTTCTTCATCCAGATTGACACCGGAGACGTTTTGCACATCGAGCTCCAACTGCTGTCGCAATACGGTCTGCGCGCTCAGACTCTGTGCTGAGCGCAGCGCCGCACCGCCGACAGACGCAACCATGTTGCCGATGGTGTCATCGACCGAAGTCTGTCCGCCGTCTAAGAACCCGCGACTGCGTATACCCGTTAACTCGACAACGTTGCCGTTGTCACCACTACCGCTCAAGGTTGGCTCGACACCGAATGAATCGCCTCCAACCGGCGAACCGCTGATCGAAACGCGCCAACCATTGAATACGATATCGGCGCCGCTCGTAAATGCTTGAGGCCCCGTCAAATCCGTGCCTCCACCATCAAATATTCGATAGGTAGTCGGGTCATCGAAAACGATATTCACCGCCTGGCGTAATGCCGGGTTACTGCTGTCGTCAATCTGGGCGACGGAGACATCAGCATCACCGATATTGGAGAAGGCGACGCTCGTCGTCACTGGATTCGCAGCAGCAATTGCGGCTGGATCGGATAGCTCCATCTGAAAGCCGACAGCTGCCTCGCTGACGGCGCGCACGAGAAATTGATCATCGGCAACTGCGCCTGGCGTCACCACCAGCTCCAAGCCGTCAATGACAAACGGATCGATCCCAGTTCCGCTCCCGCTCATTGTCAGTAGCGCCCCGGATCCTGAGTCGGTCGCCTGCCAAGTTGCGCCATCGAAGCGCAGCAAATAGTCGCGCGGCTGCACGGCAGTGGCATCAGCGATTGTCACGCTAACGTTGCCGACTCCGGCATTGCCAGACGAGGCCGTTACAACACCGGGAATACTCCGGAAGAAGTTTCCGCCGAGATTGCCATTGAGATCCACGCCTTGAGCGTGCTGCTGATTGAACGATTCTGTCAGGCCGAAAGCGACCAAACCCAGATTGCGCTTCGCTGGATCTAGCGCCTCCTGACGAAAAGACAACAAGCCACCAATTTCGCCACCGGTGATCTGGCGTGAGATATTATCGGTACGCGTGCCTACAACATGCGCAATTTGCAGGCGCGACGGATCAAATTCATCGGCAACCGTTTGCAGCTGAAACGACTGGGTTCCCAATACCAATGGGCGCCCATTGGCAACTAACACATTCAATGATCCATCTGGAGAAGTATGCGTATTGATATCGATAAATTCACTGAGACTCGTGAGTAAGCGATCGCGTTGATCCAACAGATCACTCGAAGCGTTATCACCCGCTGCAATGACTTGTGCGTTAATCTGCGCAAGCGACTCGGCAGTGATATTTACTGTTGACACGTAATCCGTCAGCCGTCGGTTAACATCGGCATCGACTCTCGCCAGTTCCTGAGAAAACTGATGAATGCTCTGCTCTAGACTCTCGCCCTGTGAAATCAGCAGCTGACGATTGACTATCGAAGTAGCGTCGTGGGCAACAGTCTGCAGTTGATTGAAGAAGCTCTGAATAACCGGGGACACGCCGAAATCCGTATCGCCCAACACGCCATCGACTCGTTTCGCCAAACCATTGAACGCCTGAAACCGGTGCTCGAGGCTATTGGTTTCCCGTAGCTGGTCAACCAAGAAATTGTCGAAAACGCGCTCGATGCTGGCAACCGAAACGCCGTTGCCGATAGTTAGATTACCGATAGGTTGACCAGGGAGCGCAACTTGGTTGACCCTCTGACGCGCGTATCCTTCGGTATTCACATTCGCCGTGTTGTTGCTGGTCGTTCGCAGACCAGTCTGCGCAGTCATCAACCCGGTTAGTGCATTGTTGAGCAGTACCGACATCAGCTAGCCTCCATTGGACAAATCGCCGAGGTACTCAGACAGTCTCGAACCGCTGAGGATGCTCCGGATCTTGTTTTCGTAATCTGGATCTGTAGCGTAGCCTGCCGACTGTAGTTCGGCAGCAAAGGCGTCCGCATCATTCCCCTGCTCGATTGCTGACCGATAGCGGGGGCTCGACTGGAGAAAATCTACGTAACCGGCAAAGCCGGCCTCCAAAGTCGGGTACGCACGAAACTGCGCTTGGCGTGGAGCGAAGCCAGCCGGCGTATGTTCAAGCGTTTGAACCGAAATGTGCTCGCCACCCCAGTCGGAACCCGTCTTAATTCCGAACAGATTATTGCCGCTGATGCCGCGCGTATCGCGAATCAGCTTTTCGCCCCAGCCGGTTTCGAGCGCTGCTTGAGCTACAATTGCTCGCGGATCGACTCCGAGTTTATCGCCCGCTTCCTGTGCAAGCGGCCAAATCTCGTGAACGAATTCCCGCGGCGTCTGTGGACTGAAATCCTCGCGGCGACGGGTCGAATGCGGCGTCTTCGAAACCAGCAGCCGGTCTATACCGGTCTCAGCTTCGCTGGGATTCGATTCGCCCAATCCAATTTGTCGCATCAATAGGTCTGCAACGCCGATGGAGTCGCGTTGAGCCAGGTCGAGCGCGATCTGTTGGTCGAACATCTCTTCGTACGAACGATCACGATCCTCGGCGAATGCCGATCCAGCGTCGCGCATGCTCTTCAGCATCATTTGCAGGAATAGCGCCTCGAATTGCCGAGCCGCTTCCCTGATCGCCTTCGGATCTTGTTCGGCGCTGAGCGACTTAAGCCGCGCCAATCCTGCAAAATCATTGGCGCTGGTGACGTGTGTATCGGCGACCATTGCTATTGCTACCTGCTCAAATCACCAAGAGCTCAGCACGCAACGCACCTGCTTCGCGCAACGCCTCGAGGATTGCAACGAGGTCGCCCGGTGCCGCGCCGACTTCGTTGACAGCGCGCACAATTTCATTGAGATCGACTCCAGCCTCAAATAGGAACATTCGATTGTCACCTTGCTGGATGTCGATGCCGGAGTCAGGAATTACGACGGTCTCGCCGGCATCTGAGAATGGTGCAACCGGCTGACTTACGTCGAACGACTCGGTAATACTAACGACGAGCGAACCGTGTGACACCGCTGCCGGCATGACGCGTACATGCGAACTAATTACAACAGTACCGCTGCGGGAATTTATGATTACGCGGGCCGGAGCTTCCCCTGGCTCGAACTCCAGGTTTTCGACAACCGACAAAAACGAAACTCGCGCATCTGTCGTTGACGGCGCCCGCACATGAACTGAACGCGAGTCAGCTGCCAATGCTGTGCCGGGCCCGAGCAATTCATTTATCCGCTGCGCCAGTCGGCTTGCAGTCGTGAAATCCGAGCGGTGCAGATTCAGCGTGAGATGATCGCCCGCGCCGAAGTCGTTGGCGACCTCACGTTCAATCGTCGCCCCGTTCGGAATACGCCCGACGCTCGGTACGTTGATGACAACTCGGGAACCGTCACTGCCAGAGACCCCGAGGC
>JAHEEO010000129.1 GCA_024640665.1 Rhodospirillales bacterium
CGAGCCATGAATCGCTCCACGAATCGTGATGAGATCATTCAATGAATAGGAATACTCGACGCCCAGCCCGAGGAAGCCAATTTTGGCGCCGACGGCGTGATCCTGGGCATGTGCGGCTGGCACTGCACTGCCGATAAGTAAGCAAATCAAGTAACGCGATTTCATGGTCATGCGCCTGTCTGAGAGATGGGCTCAGTTTAAGAGTCTAGAGGGACGAAGCGATGACTTGAGTCACAGCCGACTAATTTCGCCAATTTCCGAACAAAAAAGCGCTTAGTAATTGGCCCGAATCTCAGCGTATGTGCGGCTTACTTCTGCTCCAATTAACACGATGAGGGCCGCTATATAGATCCACAACATGAATACGACTACGGATCCCGCTGCACCAAAAGCCGATTCAGGGTTCGCTCGCTCGACATAATACCCAACCAAGGACTTAGTGCTTTCGAAAAAGACTGATGCGACAAAAGCACCAAGCAAGGCTTCGATCCAGCGTACGTTTGCGTCCGGTAAGTATTTGTAGATTGTCGCAATGAGCACGGTAGTGACGCCGTAAGAGGTTATCAACCGGAGTTCGGCCCAGATAGAAATTTCGAAGGAAAACCGTTCACTGATGTGGTCGCCGATGCTGGCAAGAAACGTATTAAACAACAGTGATGCGGCCAATAGGATGCCGATCACGATAAGGAAGGCAAAAGAAAGCAGCCTGCCTTTAACGAAATGCCAAAGGGCTTGCTGTTGGTGAACGGGAACATTCCAGACTCGATTGAGAATGCTGTGCAGTTGCGCAAAGGCGGTCGTGGCCCCAATTAGCATCAGCGCACTGGCAACGATAATTGAGATGACGCTGCCTTGTATGTCTGAGGTATTGACGATGACAGACTCGACGAACTCGGCGGCATCATCGTTTACCAAATTGCTGATCCTCTCGATCAGGGCCTGTTGCACTTCGAGATCATTGATGAAGATCCCGCCTACGCCAACAATTACCAACACCAGCGGAGCGAGCGAGAAAAGAGAGTAATAGGCTAGTGCGGCAGCTGCCTGGAAAGGTGCGTGAGAATTAAAATTGTTCCAGGCGGCAACAAAAAACTGCTTGACGAAGCCAAGGTCGTACTCAAATTGCATAATCGCACTTAGACCTATGGCCGGGGTCAGTTGATGCGAAAATGGCCAGGAAAAAATTGCCTGCGTGCGTTCATTGGCTTAATGCAATCGTAACGAGCTTGCCGTCGGCCGTCTTCGCATGGGGTTCCCACCCAACTGCAAGAATGTCGATTTCGATGTCCGTGAGTTTCGCAGCCACGCTTTGCTCGCTGAGTTTTTCAGATTGAGCATCGTACGCGGCTTCGAGTTCGGCCACTTCTTCTTCAAATTCCTGATTGAGTAAATCCAATTCTGCTTGAATGTCGGCTGCCGCCTGTTGTGCCCGTTCTACGTCTGATGATTGCTGCCGCGAGCGACTCGCTTTCTTGATGGCAGTGCCGACGCGACTCGCGGATGTGACTGATACGGCTTTTCTGCCGAGCAATGCGCCGAGTATTGCAGTGCCAAACGACAACGCAGTATCGAGCTTGTGTCCGCGCGCTTCTTCAGACTCTTTTGATATCGCATATTCAGCCTTCTGCAGGCGCTTCTGCAGGCGGGCGACTGACTGCTCGTACTTTGCTCGCAGCGCCCCGATCTTTGTGTCGCGCTCTCGATTGCCTAATTCCTGCAGGCGAACTCGAAAATCGCCTTCCGTTTCGCCCGCTTCGGAGTAGATTTTGTGCGCGCTGCTCTTAAACAAGACTATTGGAAACTCGGAGCGAATCCAGCGCTTGGTTTTGGCTGTCAGTGCAGACAGTTTCCGCGGGTCGGTCAATGAGTCAGGGCATTCAGAAAATGCCGCTGTGGCTATGGGATCTTGCACAAGAGAACTCGCAGCCAGGCCCAGCGTTCTGTGGGTTTCCCAAGCAAAAGCTCGGGCGCCATTGCTGGCTGGCACGAGTACGACGAGTTGACGTTCGTGTTCGACCAGCGGTCGAGCGCGCGAAAAATCAATGCGTGCTGCCACCAATAAGCTCGGTACATATATGATCTTTTGTGGATCAACGAACTCGTTATCGGCGGGGATGAACCATTGCGAGATGTCGGGATCGAGTAGCGGTCGCGATGATGTCTGCTTTCGAGCAAGTGCGGTCGCTGGTTTTGTCGCTGGTTTACCCAGCTGGTCTTGTTGAGCTGCTGCTGGGGTCAGCTTCTTTATCTGCTCTGCTGTCAGAGGGCCCGCCAAGTAAGACATGACCCATCGCGTATGGAAAACCGTTGGTTGAGATTCGTGCACGTTGTGCAGCAAGAAACAGCGTTTCCGCATGCCAGCCAACGTCTTGTCCAGCGATTCAACTGCAAGATTGCCTGCGCCTGCGGCGGCTTCCAGTCCGCTGCGGACTCGGTCGATATCGCGCTTCGTCTGTAAGCGACCAATCATCCAAGTGCCCATATTCGAAAGCGCTTTGTAATCGAGATCGACGGGATTCTGGGTGGCCAATACCAAGCCGACACCATAGGCCCGCGCCTGTTTCAATAGCGTGAGAAACAGCGGCTTACAGGGTGGGTTTGCTACCGGTGGCAAGTAGCCAAAGACCTCGTCCATGTAAAGTATGGCCCGCAGTGAGGGGCTGCCAGTCTGCATTCGCATCCAGGACACCAATTCGCCCAGCAGGGCAGTGACAAAAAACATGCGCTCAGCGTCATTTAGATGCGCTATCGACATGATAGATACGCGGGGTTTGCCGCTTTCTGTGTAAAGCAGCGAATGGATGTTGAGCGGCGTACCTTGCGTCCATACTTCAAACCCAGGTGCGGCGAGCAAATTATTAATACGCATTGCCAATGCAAACCGCTCGCTGGCGGGATAAAACGAATCAATCTCCATAACGCCAACCCGTGTGATGGGCGGGTTTTGCACGGCCGCGATCAAGCTCGGAAGGCTCATAGCTTCGCCGCGGGTCCAGCTATCGCTCAAGATGTTTGACAACAATATATGCTCGCGGCTCGTGAGCGGGTCGGCATCGATGTCAAGCAAAGTTAGAATGCTCTGCACAGTGCTTTGCACGCGTTCGCGAAATGCGTCGCCATCGGCCACGATTTCTGGTGCTACGGAGAGAGTCTTCAATACGGATATGGGAGTGCCGGCGTTGCTGCCAGGTGTGTAAATCGTCATTTCGGCGCTATCGCTTAGCTTCTTTATGCGCGCCGGAGATTGCCCCCATTTTTCCAGGCCGTTGCGCCAGAGCTCGGCAGTGGCGGCAGCGTGGTCGGCAACGGACTTTCCAGATTTGAGGGCGGCGCCTGCATCGACCCACGGTTCGAAATCTGTCGCCGCAAGATTGGGGAAGTTCAGCAGCAGGTTGCCTAAATCACCCTTTGGGTCGATTGCGATAACAGGTATATGGTCCAAAGCAGCTTCTTCGATAAGACCCACGCCTAAGCCTGTTTTGCCGCTACCAGTCATGCCGATGATTACGCCGTGAGTGGTGAGGTCTTTGGAGTCGTAGAGTGTAAGTTCGTCAGTAACTGAATCTGTTGCAGAATCGAAGCGCTTGCCGAGGTAAAACGCGCCGAGTTTCTCGAAATCTTGCATAGCGAAACGTCTCAAGAGTGAAAAATGTGACTAGTGAAGGGTGTTGAATCGATGGTTGTGAAAAGATATCACAGGCGTCTATTCTGGGGCGTCTATTTTAGGCGTCTTTCACTTTCAGCAATCGGCATATCATTGATGCTGGCAAATCGTTTCTTCATAAGCCCTTCAGCATCGAATTCCCAGTTCTCATTGCCATAAGACCGATGCCACTGCCCTGAGTCGTCATGCCACTCGTACTCAAAGCGAACGGCGATACGATCGTCGGTGTGAGCCCAATAGAATTTTTTCAGGCGGTACTCGTGTTCAGTAGCCCATTTATTCGTCAAGAACGATTTGATGGCTTCTCGCCCGCTGATGAATTGGTTGCGATTGCGCCATTCGCTGTCTTCGGTATAAGCCAGCGCAACACGTTCTACGTCTTTGCTGTTCCAGGCATCTTCGGCAGCCTGAATCTTCTGCTTGGCAGTCGCTTCGGTAAATGGCGGTAGTGGCGGGCGTGCAGTCATGGAGTGACCTACTGGTGTGTTGCTGTCGCAGATATGATAGCTCACACGGGCAGGTCGTTGGCTGAGCTTACACGGCCATATCGTTACTCTTCAATGCAACCGTTGCGTAAGAGTCGCGATTTGGAAGCATCGTCACTAGAGTTAATCCGCGGATTTCGCGAAGTACTGCAGACAGCATCGAGGTGTCGGTTGACGCTTCTTCCATCAGCGCCTGCATGAAACTCAAACAGCGCTGCGCAGCTGCGGAATGGCTGACCAGCCATTGAGCGACCCGCGCCTCAGCCGCCATATCGTCGTTGCCGACAAGCATGACCGCAGTGACGAGCTGGCGCTCCTGGAGATTCAGGTCTTCTCTCAGGGCCGTCCGAGCAAGGGCTTGCCAGCGATTGCCGCGAGGCAGGCAGCTTATCTGGTCCCGTAGCCAATGAAGCTTCAATGCAGCGCCGAGCGCGAAGTAGACGGCGGCAGTATAGGCAACTGGCGCATTCGTAGCGCGCGCGACATTCTGAATATCGAGGGCAGAGAGCAGCTCTTCGTAGCCTGCCGCTCGGTGTGCCAGCGCTGGCGGGATACCCAGCGCCAGGAATCTCTCGAGATTCATCTTAATTCTTGCGCCGGATGCGGGATCGGCCACAGTGGCCAGCGCTTCCGAAACAGTCTTAACGCCTGCTCTGTACAGATCAATTGCGGCGAGTACATCCACGTTCGGACTCAAATTACGTAGTAGCCAACGCGAAGCGCGCTCTGCGAGTTTGCGTCCCTCGAGCAGGACTTGAGTCTGTGCTTGAGCGCTGACTTGGTTGTCTAGAGCATTGACTTCCTGGCGCATCGTCGTTTGATCGAAAACATCGCGAGACACGAAGTATGCGCGGGCGATATCAGCGGTCGTTGCGCCAGTTTCTTCTTGCAACCGGAAGACAAAAGTTATGCCGGCGGTGTTGACAATTTCGTTGGCCACAACCGTGCTGATAATTTCGCGGCCTAATGGGTGCTCCGATATTCGATCGGCAAATTGTTCGCGCAGTGTTTTGGGGAAGTAACAGTGCAGCTCGCGAATCAGAAAAGGTGAATCAGGCAGATCCGTGTTCAAAATATCATCGGATAATGCCAGTTTCACATGACCAATCAGTACTGCGAGTTCAGGTCTGGTCAGCCCGCGGTGTTCCTTGCGGCGTTCTGCCACTGTTTCGTCGTCTGGTAGGTTTTCGACATGCCGGTCGAATCGATTTGCATTCTCAAGTCGCGTTATCAGCCTGGCGTGAACGTCCAGCATGGAGGCGGCCTGTTCGGCGGCGAGGCTGAGTGTTTGGGTTTGGATATAGTTAGTTTTGAGCACGAGGCTGGCGACTTCGTCAGTCATTTCGGCCAGTAGCTCATTACGCTGGTCCAGCGACAGGGCATCGTCTGCGACAACCTGATTAACCAGAATCTTGATGTTTACTTCATGGTCAGAGCAATCAACGCCTGCAGAGTTATCGATCGAGTCTGTATAGATGTGTCCGCCATTCGCCGCGAATTCGATTCTGCCCAGCTGTGTCAGGCCCAGGTTGCCGCCTTCGCCGACGACTTTGCACCTGAGTTCTTCACCGTTGATTCTGACGGCATCGTTGTTCCGATCGCCTGCGGCAGCGTGTTGTTCGGATCTTGCTTTTACGTATGTGCCGATACCGCCGTTCCATAACAGGTCAACCGGCGCGCGAAGAATTGCAGAGATCAATTCTGTCGGGGTTAAGGCAATCGAATCGATATCCAGCGCTTTGCGTACTTCGGGCGTCAAAGTAATCGATTTGGCAGATCTGGAGAAAATCCCGCCGCCCGCTGAAATGATACCAGTGTCGTAGTCGGTCCAGCTCGAACGCGGCAACGTGAACAGCCGGGATCGCTCCGCGAAGCTCTTTTCAGGATCAGGATCGGGATCCAAGAAAATATGGGCGTGATTGAACGCTGCAAGAAGTTTGGCGTGCGGCGTGCGCAATAGGCCATTGCCGAAAACATCGCCAGCCATGTCACCAATTCCAGCAACGGTAAAATTTGACGATTGAGTGTCGATACCGAGCTCTCGAAAATGCCGCTTCACAGATTCCCAGGCGCCGCGCGCGGTGATGCCCATTGCCTTGTGGTCATAACCGACAGAGCCACCTGATGCGAATGCATCGCCGAGCCAAAAGCCGTACTCGGCTGCCAGTGCGTTCGCAATATCAGAAAATGTTGCGGTGCCTTTGTCGGCGGCCACGACCAGGTAAGGGTCATCGCCGTCATGCCGAATTACGTCAGTCGGCGGAATCACTTCTTTTCCGTTGAGGTTGTCCGTTATATCCAGCAGGCCACGAATAAAGAGCCGGTAGCAAGCTTTGCCTTCTTCGGCCCGGTCGGCGCACTGGTCTAGAAGTTTCGGCACGAACCCTCCCTTGGCACCATGCGGCACGATGACGGAGTTTTTGATGGTTTGCGCTTTCATCAGACCAAGTACTTCGGTGCGGAAGTCTTCGGGCCGGTCCGACCAGCGGAGACCGCCGCGGGCGATCGGGCCGCCGCGCAGGTGCACGCCTTCGACCCGCGGAGAGTAAACGAATACTTCGAAGCGGGGCTTCGGATTGGGCATGCCGGGCACTTCTCGCGGATCAAGCTTGATCGACACATAAGATTTCGGCGCTCCGCTTTCGTCAGTCTGATAGAAGTTGCTGCGCAGTGTCGCCGAGATTACCGCCAAGAAGCGTCTTAATATTCTGTCTTCGTCAAGACTTTGAACGTTGTCGAGTTCGCTTTCGATGCGTTTTCGTATGGCATCCGCGTCGGCATTGTTTGCGCGCTTGGGGTCAAGACGAGCATGAAACAGCTCAACAAGACCTCGTGTAATAGCAGAGTTTGCGCCAAGTGTTTTCTGTATGTAGCTTTCGCTGAAGGTGGTGCCTACTTGCTTCAGGTAGCGGCTGTAGGTTCGCAGAGCAACGACTTCCCGCCACTGCAAGCCCGTTGAAATTACCAGGCGATTGAATTCATCGTTCTCGACCTGTCCGTTCCAGACCTGCAAGTAGGCTTCGATAAATCGATCCGCTGACGCATCCACATCAAAATCGTCGCTTGCATCGTGATGCATCGAGAAATCGTGAATCCAGATGGGAGCGGAGTTGCGCGGATCGATTCGATACGGTCTCGCTTCACTGACGGTCAGGCCCATGTTTTCTAGCATGTCGAGCGCTGTAGACAGGGACACGGGCGAGTGAGCATGAAATAGGCGCAATGTGACTTCCGCTTTGACGGCTTCGCGGTCTTTTCGCAAGCTAATCGCGATGCCGGATTCGCCTAATCGTTCGATTTCTTCGATATCGCGAGTCGCATGCTGGCATGTGTGATGCTCTTGGTAGTCTGCCTTAAAAGCATCCACATAGCGTTTCGCCAGGCTAGGACTGTCTTTGTCGCCGAATGACTGATAAATGGCGGTTTCGAGGTCGTCGGCCCAGGTTCGAGTCGCCGCAGCTATTTGCACCTCGACCTTGGATAGATTAAACGCGTCGGTTGGCTTGGTTGGATCGACTCGAAGGACAAAACTGGCGCGTGCCAGCCGTGACGAATTCAGCTGAACTTCGAATTCACTGTCGGCGGCTTCAAGTGTCGTAGTCAGAATTCGTTGTATAGCGTCACGTACCTTCGTATTGAAGCGGTCCCGCGGGAGCAGTATCAGACATGAAAAGAACCGTCCGAACTGCTCGCGGTGTAAAAGAACAGATACCTTTTGACGTTGTTCGGCCCGTGCCACTTCTGTTGCCATGCTGTGCAGTGTCGCCTCATCGAGCCGGAAGACTTCATCACGCGGCAGTGTTTCCAAAGCGTTCAGCAAGGCATGTCCACTGTGGCTGTCCGGGCTGTAGGGAGCCTCGGTTAGGATGTTGTTGGCCTTTGCACGAATCCAAGGGATTTCTCGAATACTGCTCGTGTAAGCGGTCGATGTGAAATGTCCGACGAACACATGCTCGCCGACACATTTGCCGTCGCTGTCGAATTGACGTGCAGCAATGTAGTCGTAATAGCCAGGCCGGTGGACAACGGAGCGCGTATCCGCTTTAGTAACGAGCACGATGTCTGTGGTGCCCTCGACAGCTAAAGGGCCGTCGACGCCGCTGTGCAGTCCATCACCACCAGGATCACGGAACAGACCAAGCGCAGATTTGGCAGCGGCTGTTTCTGCCTGGTGATTCAGCGGATGGTGTTGATATCCGAGTAGCGTAAAGTTGCCATCATCCAGCCATGTCAACATCGCGATGGCTTCGTTTAACTGCCGTTTGTTTGATTCATTGCAGGCCGTTTGCAGATCTGCTGCAGCCAGCAGCAGGCGCTCACGCATGGCTTCCCAGTCCCCGACGGCCACATGGACACAGTCAATGACCGCTTGGATGCGTGCTTTGATCCTGGCGTGGGTGGGCTTGTCGTCAACTGCGTCAATTTCGAAGTGCAGAAACAATTCTGCCGGAGAATTGGGATCCGATGGTTGCGCCGCCTCGATGGATTGCGCCTCTCCATCTGCAGTTCTCTTAACGCGCATGCTGGGATGAATGATTGTGTGAACGTTGTGACCCATCGCTTGCAGAGCTATGCGCAACGAGTCGACGACGAACGGCATATCATCGCAAACTACATCGACAATTGTGTGAGCACGGTTCCAGCCATGCCGCTCCATCTTTGGTGTGTAAACGCGAACCTTGGCCATGCCGGGCTGACGGTGGACGGCGATTTTCCAGTGTGAGA
>JAHEEO010000291.1 GCA_024640665.1 Rhodospirillales bacterium
GAGACCAAGCAGATCTTGCACAAACTGTTCTTTGTACAGCGCATCAATTTCAACAGCTCGAGCGGCCCAGCCGCGTGCCCTCAGCATGGCTTGAAACCCGGCCAAGTGCGTCCTGCTCTGAACCAGTACTGCAATGTTTTTATCCGGTCTTTCGCGGCGTTCTTGCTCGATTATCTCGACTACCCGCGCGTGCTCCTGATCTAATGCCTGAGTGCTTAGCCCATGGCATCGCACGAAATCGTTGCCGTCGGAAGTTTGCGTCACGCTGCTCTGATGGAATGCGGCAAGGCCGAGCTCAATATCATCTTCATCAGGGAATATCGCGCCGAAACTGGAATTTATCCAATCGACCACTGCCGGCGAACTGCGAAAATTGGCAGACAGCACCAAGGGTTCGCAATGAATCTCACCAAGACCGAATCGCCGAGTTCTGAGAAACAACGACATATCGGCGTTGCGAAACCGGTAGATCGATTGCATCGGGTCGCCCACCAGAAAGACACTTCTGCCGTCGCCTGATTGCCAGCCAGCGGTCAACAGCTCCAGCAGACGAATTTGCGCTTGGGAAGTATCTTGATACTCGTCGACAAGGATATGCTGCACGCGCTTGTCTAACGCAAGCAATAAATCCGATGGCGCGTCCAAATCGCCTAATGCGTATTGCGCCGCCTGCGCCAACTCCACGAAGTCCACCACGCGCTTGCTTGCGAAATGCACACGCAGCTCCGCCAATGCGTGTTCCAGCAGTCGCTGCATCGCGGCCAACATGGCTCGCTCGTGAGTAGACAAATCGCTACCGGGTAAATCCTTCAGCCGTTCCAATGCCTCACGGATGCCGGCATGCGTTTTCAGCTGCTCTACAACATCGGCCAGCTGAGCTTTTTCGGGCTTGTGATTCGGCCCAAAACCCTCGGTCTTGGTAAAGCGGGAACGCCACTGACCGACAGTCGTAAGCAATAGTGCGGCCACCGCCTGCCATTGACTTGCAGCCTTGGGCTCGACCACACCCGTTAGTTTTTCCCGAATTGCATCAGAGCCATGCTCGTAAGCGTGCCGCGTCAACCGCAGTATCTCGCTCCGGAGGTTCGCGTCTAATCGCGCCTCGACAGGCTGAACACGCAGTTCGCGCAGCAGTTCAATACTTTGCTTCAGCCTCGCCTCCAGCAGCTCGTGCGGCTGACCGATAACATGCGGCACCCATTGCTCACGCGTACGCAACAGTCCGGCAATGAACTTCTCCAAACGCGTGACGTTGTAGTCCACTTCGCGTAACACAGTGCGCATTGCATCAAGATGCTGGTTGGGCTGAGAAAGTGCTTCTACTGTTCTCCGCGCCGCATCTGCATAAGCGGGGTCTGCATTTTCCAGAACTGGCGCACCTGCAGCGCCGCCCGATAGCAAAGGCAGCTGCATTGCCAATTCAGCGTTTAGTGCATCGAGTGTTTGGATGCGCAACCGTTGCGGGTTGAAGCTCAGATTCCATTCGAGCTCTGTATCTCGGCTCAGCACTGCGTCCGCAAGGGCAAGCGTCGCGCGTCGATGTGCGGATTCGCCCACCTGGCCGCCACGGGCATCGACGAGCGCCCTTACAACGCGAGCCCGCATTTCTGCTGCTGCCTTGCGCGTGAAGGTTATTGCGATGACTTGTTCAGGCGCTTCGACAGTGCCGAGCAGTCGCAGAAATCTTTGTATCAGTAGTTCTGTCTTACCCGAACCTGCCGGTGCTTGAACGATAAAAGAGCGACTCGGATCGAGCGCCTGCTGCCGTTGGGCGCTATCGGGTGCTTCAGTCATGACGGAGATAGCGCAGCCAGCATTTCGAGCTGCTCATAGACTCGAGTCAACGGTGCATAAGCGCCTTCTGCCGGGCCATAGTTGAGGACGGCTATTCGGCTATCGCCAAGCGCGAATGCGCGCACATGTAAAGCAATCTGCTCGGCCCACTGCGAACGCTGCGCACTCCAGTCCTGACCATTGAACAGGCGCTCAGGCTTGCCGGGAAAGTCGTCGGCACTGAGCCAGTAACCTCGATATTCGCACCGTTCAGGGCTCAACCTGCACAGCGCAACGGCCGAGAGTTCCGCAGCGACCGCCAATGTGTAGAGCGGCACTTGAAAGTCGCTCACTGTTTCGCCAAACCACTGTGGCGGCTTACCTTGAGCGCCGGTCTTGTAGTCGATTATGGCCACCGAACCGTCCGTCAGCTTATCGAGCCTGTCTATACGGCCGCTCACGTACCAGTCGTCAATTGCGATGCGCACACCTTGTTCGACAGCACCTACACGAAATGAAGCTCGCTCGAGTTCCGTCTCGAGAAGCCGCAACAAGGTTAGCTCCATCCTCTGCAATTCGAGACCGAAAAGCGTCGCAAGCGGCTTAACGCAAGCACCGAAACCCCTGAGCAGGACACGCCTGGATGCGCCATGGACGGCATCTCGACACGCTTCGTTGCCCCAGTTTTCAATTGCTTCTCGCGTCGCACCCGTGGGCAGAAGTTGATCAGCCGCCCGGTGCAGCAAAATGCCGCGTAAGCGCGGGGCCACGCCGCGCGTCCAAGCCTCTAGCTCAGTTG
>JAHEEO010000130.1 GCA_024640665.1 Rhodospirillales bacterium
CAGCTATAAGTTTGGCCGCTAAATCTTCTCAAAACGATAGCGTTGAACTTACGCGCCAGCCATACGGCTGGCGCGGCACCTTTCAAGCCATGGCCAGCCCTTGCGAAGTGCATGTCGCCGATCCAAGCCGCAAGATAGCCCAAAACGTAGTCGATGCTGTCATCACAGAGACGCGGCGAATCGAAAAAAAATTCAGTCGTTATCGCAGCGACAGCATCACCTGCAGAATAAACACTGCCGATGGCAGCTGGACAGCGATAGACGCTGAAACAGCGAGTCTGCTTGAATACGCGGACAAACTCTTCAACCTCAGCAACGGCAAGTTTGACATCACCTCCGGCGTGCTACGTCAGGTCTGGAAGTTTGACGGTAGCGATCGCGTTCCCTCACAAAGCGCCATAGAGAATGTGCGCAGACTCATTGGTTGGCAACGAGTGCAACTCCAGACGAATCGCATCCGCCTGGAGGCTGGGATGGAAATCGACTTTGGAGGCATTGGCAAAGAGTACGCTGTAGACCGGGCGGGCCTCATTGCGCAACGAATTACACCACAGTGCATGATCAATTTTGGCGGTGATCTAGTGGCGACCGGCACCGCCGTCAGCGCGCATTCTTGGCGTGTTGCCGTCGAAAACCCCGCAGCCGAAAATTCGCCCAAGACACATATAGAACTGATTCGCGGTGCCATCGCCACCAGCGGCGATTCACAGCGCTTCTTGCTCAAAAATGGCACACGCTACAGCCACATTCTCAACCCGTTGACGGGCTGGCCCGTTGTGAATGCAGCCCGATCGATCACCGTCTCAGCCGCAAACTGTACGCTTGCCGGCATGCTGGCAACCTTCGCGATGCTGCATGGTGCCGATGCAGAGGCATTCCTGGACCGCGAAAACGTTGAATACTGGTGTATACGCTAGCGCGATAGAGCCGCCAAGTCTGGCAATTGCTGCTGGTCGCTGCTGAATGCCAGCTTGATATGAGTTGCACGCGAGCCTCGAAAACGATAGCTTCCCAGTTTCTCGCATCGCTTCGTGGCTTTAATTATGGGCATCCATAACCGTCGCCGAGCGTCCGCCTGTCGCGCACCAAATGGAAGAACTTGATCGACGTGACCACGCAGGAAATCATACAGCGGTCATGGCGGGAAACTCCGCAAATACATCGAAATCGACTCAATCTATTGATCCATCTGATCTGCGTGCCGTTGTTCATATGTGCGCACGTACTCGTCGTATTGTCCGTGATTACCGGGAGTCTCTCCGGGCTTTTTATGGGCCTGGTCTCGATAGCCTCTTCCGTAGTATCGCAACAGTTTGGCCACAGCTTAGAGCAAGAATCGGCACCACCAGCAGCAAACACTTTCGATATTTTCGTCGGCTTTTACGCCGAACAGTTGCTCAACTTTTGGCGTTTTCTTTTCTCCGGACAGCTTTTCAGAAATTTGCTGCGCTCGACTTAGACCGCGGCTCAAGCCCCACTTCCCACTAGGCCCTTTTCCTCGACAAGCGGCCAGCAATCCGTTCCGGCGACCGGTATTCGCGCCACAAAATAATGAGGCCCGCCACAATCACCAACGGTGCTCCGAGCCAGATTGATGTGCTGGGCGTCTCGTTGAAGAGCACAACGCCATAGACAGTTGCCATCAACAAGCTCGTGTAGTCGAGTGGCGCCACGGTAGACGCTTCGGCATAGCGATAAGCGTATGACAGCATCAATTGGCCGGACACGCCAAACAGCCCCACCAGAATCATGATCAGCCACTGCTTTGGCGTTGGCATTGGCCAACCGCTGAACGAAGTCAGTGCCGCGAACAACATCGAAGTCAGCGAAAAATAGAACGTGATCGTAATCGCATGTTCCTTGTCACTCATTCCGCGCAGCGACATCTGCGCAAATGCCCCAAAGAAAGCAGCACCAAGCGCAATGAAAACTCCAAGTGAACTGCCTTGCGAAAACGATAATAGCGGCCCGATCATAATAATCACGCCGACTAAACCGATGCACAACGCTGTCCATCGATACACGCGAATTCGCTCACCTAAGAAAGCGATTGCAAGCAAAGTTAGAAACATCGGCGTAGCGAAAGAAATAGCCGTCATATCGGCGAGCGGGATCAGGACGAGCGCCGTAAACCAGCAAAACATGCTGATAGTGCCGGACAGCGAACGCGCTCCATGCGCGCGCCAATTGCGCGTCTTCAGCACACCGATGCCCTCGCTAAAGAACGCAACACCAGTCAAGACGACAAGCGAAATTAGGCCGCGCAGGAATATTGTTTGCCCCGCTGGAATGGCTGCGCCAAGATATTTAACTGATGCCGCCATGCCGGACAGCAATGCAACTGAAGCGAGCTTGCAGATCACCCCGAGGACGGGATGATCTCGCCTATTTCCGGTCGAAGTCACACAGCTCTCTTCCGCTTGCTCTGCGGAAGAGATGACTGCGGGGCTTCATCTGATCTACTCGCCAAGCTTAAAAACGAATACCGCAGCTGGAGCATCGGCCGCGGCTATTTCCGGCGTTACTCTGCGGGCGGCTGCAGCGACTAACGAAGGACCAGTCGTAACAGCGACATATTGAACACCATCGACAGCAAACGATACGGGATAGCCGCTCACCGGCGCGCCCAGATCAGCCTGCCAGAGCACTTCGCCTGTCGATTCGTCATAAGCCTTAAACTGCCCTGCGACGTCGCCGCCAAAAATGAGCCCGCCACCAGTTGCCACCAATGACATGACACCTGCGCGCTGCTCTTGCTTCCACAGCGTCTCGCCTGTCTCGGCAGAAATTGCCCAAACGGATCCAACCTGATCGGTCCCTTCGGCGATCGTGTATTCGGTGCGAAAGCCGTAGACCAAACTTGGATCGCGCTGGTCAGTACGCGTGGTTGCAATCATGCACATGTTTTGCATCGGCATATACATCGCATTGGTTCTTGGGCTATAAGCACCCGCCGGCCAGTTTTTCCCGCCGTTGGTGCCGGGACAAACTGTCAATGCCTGATCCTTGCGTGTAAACAACATCTCAGGATTAACATTGGCATGTCCGGTCGCGCCGTCGATGCTCGTGACGACATTTTGATAAACCGTGGATCGGGCCCACAAGAACTCACCGGTCTCGCGATCGAGCGTATAAACAATACCCGTCTTGCCGGGTATACCGGTGATGACTTTTCTGACTTCACCGGGCTCCAAGCTCGGGTTGATCCATGCGACGGCACGCGGGTCTGGCGCCACAGCAGTATCCACCAACAGCCGCTCGAACGGATGGTCCAGATCCCAGTGATCCACGACATGCTGGTAATGCCACCTGATCTCGCCGGTTTTCGCATCGATTGCCAACGTTGAATTGTGATAAAGATGCTGGAGATCGTTGCCGCCGAGAAGGAATTTGGGCGCCGGAATGGTCACCGACGTTCCAACGTATATGAGATCTAATTCGGGATCGTAGCTCGGCACCATCCAAGTCCCGACGTGCCAGCGCTCCTCCAGCGGCACGTCGCCCCAGGTTTCATCGCCGGGCTCGCCGGGGCGTGGAATCGTGCGCGCGCGCCAAAGCTCCTTGCCTGTCTCGGCGTCGTGCGCGGTAATCACACACGACTCGTGCGTCGCAGCCGGCTGGCACTGTCGGCCAGTGATGACCTTACCGTTCGCAACGATGGGCCCAGAACTGGCACGCGCCGGGAGCGTTGGCTCCAGAACTTTCGTCTCCCAAACCAGTTTGCCGGTACGCGCATCCAGGGCATATATTTGATTGTCGGAACTGGCGTTGATGATGAACGATCCCCAAATCGCCAAATTGCGATTCGTGCCGCCTCGCACGCCCTCGGGAAATTCGCGCTGATATTCCCAAAGCAACGCGCCGCTGGCTACGTCAAACGCCTGAATATAGTCGCCGTTGTTCGGCACATACATGATGCCGTCGTGCACCAGGGGTGTAGCTTCTTGAATGCCTGCGCCAAGCGGATAACTCCAGACCTGCTGCAAATCTCGTACATTTCGCGCCGTGATTTGATTTAGCGGGCTGAAACCCCAGCCATTCAGAGTCCGACGCCACATAAGCCAATCGTTGTCTGCGGGTCGCTGCAGCATCTGGTCCGTCACTGGAACAAAATCTTGAACACGTTGCGCGTTCGCCGGCCCAGACATGCTCAAACCAAAAACTGTGCATGCAACCACGATTACTCGGTTCATCTGACACCCCCCGGTGATTCGGCTGTTTATGTTTCTATAGCACAGCGTATTGTAGCGAATTGCGCAGTCTAGTCGCGCGAGTATTGGATAGGACAACCTGCGGGGTAGTTACCGCTGGCCATGCTCCGATTGCAGAATGCTCGAGCACGCTCGACTTGCGCTTCTATGCTGGCAATTGCTTCGGCAAAACTGGTTACCTGGCCATGTACCGGAATGTTGATTGCTGGATCCAATTCATAGCGATCAACCGTATCCATATAGGCACCGCCCCACCAGTTGAATTCCCAGTCGAACGTTGTGAAATCGCCTTCGAGAAAAACCCGTTGTTCCGGGACATAGGCAATCAGTGCCTCAGCCATGTGCAAATGGCCTACGGCATGATAAAGATCCACACGCTGCGTAGCGTCTTCGAGCACCAGATGCTCGTCTACAGCGACGAATTCAAGCGGCTGCGGATTACGCGCTAACGCATCTGGAAAGTTCGGCGCCGGCCGCGCGACCATTTCGCGGAAGATTCCCTCGTTACCCCGCCTAGAAATAATGCTTAGCCCACGGGAGACGGCCGCTCGCAATCCACCGCTGTGGTCGAAGTGATGATGCGACACGATGACCTTCGTGACTTGTTTGCCCCTGACCAGCGCATTAGCGGCATCTAATCGAGCAAACGTAGCCGCTTCATTGCCGTAAGCTTCAAACATGACGAGATGGTCGGCAAATTCAATTACTGCACCGGCATTTCCGCCCGCGCGAACGTCCCAAACGCCGTCGGCCACCTTCATCACCGCAACCTCAACTGCGCTAGCAACACTTGGTGCTCTTGCGGCCTGTTGCGGCGGCAGCGCAACGTCTGCGTTTAATGTATACCCGTCCACGTGCAGGATGCTCGTGGTCGTGTTTCTCCAATCAATGGCCGTGGATATACCGACTGGCAGCTGAACCTCATCGAACGGCAGGTAACCTGTGAAGTACGCGGTATAAGTGACGTCGCCCAATGTCGTACTCGGCGCAATCCAGCGAACCCAGGCCGGCAGCTTGCTTATCGCATCGATCCCTATCCAGAAGTCCTGCCCGGAGTCGATAGTCACGGCGACGACCGAACGCTCGTCTTCAACGCTGACACTGCCGAGTTGCGCGTTAGCACTGAGCGCCTGCAAGACCGCAGGCAGCGGATGATCGAGTGCTGCCACGCCCGAGCGCGTCTGCTCATTTAGATTCCAGCTATTGCCGAACTCCATTGCAAACGGGAACATGAAATTGCGGCGATCGAGCGATTGGCTGCGAAAATTGCGCAAATCAAATGTCCGCTCAAGAGCATGTACAGCCTGCCACTTGGAAGGCGCGCGCGGATCCGGTGACGGATTGCCACCGCCTTGCTGATTCAAATTCTGACCAAATCCCGTCATGACGATATTGTCGAGCGCGCGCAAGCGGTCGACTCCACCCATTGCTTCAGCCGCTTCAAGCAGAATTTGGCGAGCAGGCGAATCCTGCGCGGAACTCGGGCTCACGGCACCCAGCATCACGGTGCCGGCTAAGATGAAAACAGGCCATCCAATGTTCGTATTCATTTGCTAATCTCCCCTATCGTCGCTGCCTCTGTCGGCCGCATGATGCCCGAATTTCGCCCCGGTTACGGTATTCTGGCACGTATGTTGCTTTGTTATTTGCGGGGCGAACAAAAGCGTTGGCGGCAAAATCCCAGCGTCTGAATTTATCATGGCAAATCCTTGGGACAGTTACGATGGCAGTTCATCGTTCGATGAACTCATCAACGAGCATGGCCGACCGCGGACAGCGGCCCGCCGACTGATCGGCAAGCTCAAAAGAATGAGCACGACGGATTTGGCCGCCCGTCGGGCCGCGGCAGAACTCGCAATTCGGGAAATGGGCATCTCGTTTACGGTTTATAGCGAGTCCGGAAACATCGACCGGGCCTGGCCGTTCGACATTATTCCGCGCGTTATTCGCACTAAGGAATGGCAAACCGTCAACTCCGGTCTTGTGCAGAGAAGCCGCGCGTTGAATGCCTTTATTGACGATGTCTACAATCGCCAGCGGATTTTGGCAGACGGCGTTGTACCGGCAGAGCTGGTGCTGGAATCGCGAAATTTTCGAGAACAATGCAAAGGTGCACAGCCCCGGCATGGTGCATGGGCACATGTGTGCGGCACTGATTTGGTGCGGGATGCCGACGGGCGCTTCTATGTGCTCGAAGATAACTTGAGAGTTCCCTCCGGCGTTTCTTACATGATTGAGAATCGCGAAATCACCAAGCGTGTGCTGCCCGAGCTTTTTCATGATTACAGCATCCTGCCGGTCGACGACTATCCCACTCGACTTTTTCAAATGCTTGCATCGCTGTGCCCGCGCAAGAGATCCCGGCCGACCATTGCCGTACTGACGCCCGGAATCTACAACTCCGCCTATTTTGAACACGCCTTTCTCGCCCAAGGCATGGGCGCAGAGCTGGTTGAGGGCGGTGATCTATTTGTCGATGACGATGAATGCGTTTACATGCGAACCGTGGATGGCCCGCAACGCGTCGACGTGATTTATAGACGCATTGACGACGACTTCCTCGACCCCGAGTGCTTTCGGGAAGATTCCGCACTCGGCGTACCCGGGATAATGAATTCATGGAGGAAAGGCAAGATTGGTATCGCCAACTGCCCGGGCAGCGGTGTAGCAGACGACAAGGTCATCTATGCGTTCGTCCCAGATATGGTGCGGTATTACCTCAACGAAGCGCCGCTCATCGATAACGTCAAGACATATTTATGTATGCGCGAAGCCGACCGAGACTACGTGCTCGAGAACATCGAACAGCTGGTTGTTAAGCCTGCCAACGAGTCCGGCGGATACGGCATGTTGGTCGGACCGCATGCAAGCAAGACAGAACATGCAAAGTTTAGAAAGCTCATCGAATCGAATCCGCGCAATTACATTGCTCAACCAACGCTCAAACTCTCGACAGCCCCAACCCTGTGCGAAGACGGCGTTGAACCCAGGCACATAGACCTGCGGCCGTTCATCCTGCATGGCGAAGACGTCTGGGCCACCCCCGGCGGGCTCACTCGAGTCGCACTAAAACGTGGATCATTGGTCGTCAATTCCTCTCAGGGCGGTGGCAGCAAAGATACATGGATCGTAGAGAGCTAGGCCATGATGTTATCGCGCGTTGCAGAGAGACTTTATTGGATGGCCCGCTACCTCGAGCGCGCTGAGGATACAGCTCGCCTCGTCAACTCTTACAGCCAGTTTGTCTTGGACATACCCAAGGGTTACGAGCCCGGCTGGAATGTCCTGCTAAAAACGATAGACGGCGTAGAAACGTTTGAACAATCGTATAGAAGACCAACAGAACGCAACATCATCAAGTTCTTGGTCGCCGACGAGCAGCATCTGAATTCCATCCGGTACTCAATCAAAGCTGCACGCGAAAATTTCCGCACAACTCGCGACGTTTTGCCAAAGACGGCTTGGGAACTCATGAACGAACTGCATCTATTCGTCGAACAGCAGTCAGAATCATCGATCGCGCGGAACAAACGATTCGATTTCTTAAAGAACATAATTGCGTGTAATCAACAGATAAATGGCCTGATCGCTACGACCGTCACCCGTAACAGAGCACTTTGGTTCTTGCAGCTGGGGCAACTCATGGAAAGGGCCGACATGACCAGCCGAATTGTCGACGTCGCCACTGCTGAAATAAATGCGCGCACAACGCTTCCAGTACCAGGCATTCCAATGCTGTGGTCCAATTTATTGCACTCGCTTTCGGCGATTTCCGCCTATCAGAGAAAAGTGGGACCCATCATTGACGCTAACGAAGTGATTGAGTTTGTTTTGAAGATGTCGCAGTTCCCGCGATCCCTTGCGTATTGCACAATTGCGATTGAAGAGAACATCGGACAGCTAAAAGCGCCCAACGGCATGCTCCGCAGCTTAAGATCGATATCCAGGAAGATTGCACGCTTCGATACGCAAGAGTTCACGCTGGACGAGCTGCACAAATTCATCGATGGGTTTCAAGCGGGTCTTGCGGATCTGCACGATGGAATCTCGGCCACTTGGTTTTTGCCTCCACCACCAACCTAGCCCTGCAGATTGAGTACTGTCGAGGCGGCAGTCCTGCGGTTGATCCAGGCACCCAGTTACCTGAATATACCCACGGCCATCGGGGCAGCGCCCCTGATCTAGGCGCTCAGGAATTTGGATTCGATATGCCGCACCTATACTCCTCGATTGCGAGATTAGCTTTTCGGTTGCGTACGCCGAAAACGCCTAGCATACTGTCGGCCCCTCGCCCCCATTTGGAATATACGTGGCAGTAAAACTCAGCGAATTTGCGCGATCTCTGACCGTCGAAACCGCATTTACGGTATTGGGGCTTGCCAAGTCTTTGCAGGCACAGGGCAAGGATGTCATCGAACTCGAAATTGGCGACAGCCCGTTTGATAGCACGCAGTCTGCCAGGACAGGTGGCATAGAGGCGATTCAGAACAATCAGTCGCATTATTGTCCGTCGCCGGGCATCGTGCCATTTAGACAAGCGGCGGCTGATTTCGTAAAGAACGAGTTTCAAATTGATGCAAAGCCCGAAATATTATTGCCGG